>DNPC01000785.1 GCA_003501565.1 Planctomycetaceae bacterium
CCGCCCTTCGCTTCCTGAGAACCGTCCCAACCTGCCCGACAACCGTCCCAACTTGCCCGAGAACAGGCCCAACCTTCCAGAGAACAGGCCGAATTTACCAGAGAACAGGCCGAAGCTTCCAGAGAACCGTCCCAACCTACCAGAGAACAGGCCAAACCTACCCGACAAGAGGCCGAACCTTCCTGAACAACGCCCCGATATCAACTTGCCAGGCTCTGGAAACAAGATCAATCGCCCAAAGATTGAGGGCGGTGACAATATCCGCAACCGCATTGAAGGTGGCGACAATATTCGCAACCGCATCCAAGGCGGACACAACATCAACATCGGCAACATTGATGTTGATGTTCGCAACAACAACCTTAACAACATTCGGAATCGTTGGACGAACGTAAACAACCGGCCGTTCGATCGTGGTTGGTGGGTTGATCCAGGCTTTAGCCGCCCACCGGCTTATTGGAGGTGGCATGCTGGCTGGGGACGCTACCCAGGCGCTTGGTGCTGGCGTCCTTGCACGTGGGTGGCCGTTGGATCTTGGTTCACCTGGGGTGCTTGGTCGCAACCAGTCACTTACAGTTATGGCACAAACGTCGTTTATCGAGACAACTACGTCTATGTCAACAATGAACAGGTTGGAACGGCCACGGAGTACTACCAACAAGCCGATACACTAGCGGAAAGTATTCCCGAAGAGGTCGAGCCAGATGACGTCGAATGGATGCCGCTGGGCGTCTATGCCATCACCGATGCAGAAGGTAACGACACCTCCATGTTGCTACAACTCGCTGTCAGCAAAGAAGGCATATTGGCCGGTACGTTCTATAACTCCACAACCGAGAAGAGCCGTCCTGTCGAAGGCATGGTGGATCGAGAGAGCCAACGTGCCGCATGGCAGTTTTCTGATGACAAGGATTCGTCGCTTGTCATGGAAGCGGGAATCTACGACCTTACCAAAGATGAAACACCCGCGCTCTTGCACTTTGACGAAGACAATTCGGAAAACTGGTTGCTCGTACGCCTACCTGCACCAGAAGACGAATAGGTGATAACTGCGAACGCTGAAGCCCCGCAACTTCCCCTCCGTTGAAGACGGGAAGTTGCTCGGGCAAGAGTGGTTAGATCCACGGGCAAGACTCCGCCAAGCGGCGTTTTGCCCATCGCGTTTCCGGCCGCTCCGAGGGGCATATCCGTGTTCGGATTGCCCTTAGCTTCTTTAGAACCAGCACACCTGCGCTGCGTCGCGTGTTCTCTTTCGCCAGCTATAATTGCTTCGATGAACGACTCAGCGGAGCAATTCTCGGATCAACGCGGCAAGCCAGACTATCGACCGGATATCGATGGGCTGAGGGCTGTGGCCGTTCTGGGTGTGGTGATATACCACGCGGGTTTCGGCTTACCAGGCGGATTCATCGGAGTCGATGTTTTCTTTGTGATCTCAGGGTACTTGATCACAGGATTGATACTGAGGGACTTGCGAGCTGGAACGTTTAGTCTCGTCAGCTTCTGGGAACGCCGCGTTCGACGCATCCTGCCCGCTTCGCTGTTTGTCATGACGATTGTCTTGGTAGCGGGTTATTTTCTACTACTGCCAGACGATTATATCGAACTCGCTCAGGCGACCATCGCCCAACTTGCGTTCTGCGGCAACATCTTCTACTGGCTCGGCACCGACTACTTTGATGGACCTGCCGAACTGAAACCGTTGCTGCATACGTGGTCGCTTGCCGTTGAGGAGCAATTCTATTTGGTTGTCCCCGTACTTCTAAGTGGATTCTTCGCGACCAACGGTCGGCGGATGTGGCAACTGCTTTTTACTCTGGCACTCGGTTCGTTTCTTACCTGCATAGTCGTAACTCCGATCGCTCCCAGTTTTGCGTTCTTTCTTTTGCCAAGTCGCGCTTGGGAGATGCTCGCAGGCAGCTTACTTGCACTGGGGAGCAACGGTAGTGAAAAACCCATTACCGCTACCTGGGCTAGTCAGCTCGCGGGGCTGGCAGCTCTCACGTCTCTAGTTGCGGCAATGTGTTTTATGCAAGCTGGCAGTAATTTCCCGGGGTACTTGGCTGCGATTCCTGTTGCGTGCACGGTAGTACTCATTCAGCTGCATCGGCAACAGGCAACCTGGACTTACCGACTGTTGGCTCATCCTTGGCTGGTAGGCATCGGGCTAATTTCTTACTCCCTCTACCTTTGGCATTGGCCACTAATGGCACTGACACGTTATGTGTTTCCGTCAATTCCAGGGACGCTAATGTATCTACCCTTGCTCGCATCTTTTCCAATCGCTTTCGCAAGCTGGAAGTGGATTGAGATGCCGCTTCGCGGCGCAAACCTGCGTGGCACAAAACTCTTCGGTGTTGCGGCCACTGCCATGCTGCTTCCCTTGTTCGTAAGTGGGTGGGTGTGGCTACAAGCTGGGTTGCCGGAGCGAATCAAGGAGGTCACGATCGCTCCCCCACCAAACCTTGATACGCTGATACAGAAGTACCGAACTAGTCCCGTCGACTTTGACTTGCAAGAACTGCCAATACTGGGCGACGAACAAGCTCAGCCAAGTTTTCTAGTTTGGGGTGACAGTCACGCGCTTGCTCTGGCTCCGTTGATCGACGAAATCGCATCGGAGCACGGCATCTCAGCTCGCTTGGTTGCCCGCGGCGGTCACCCACCACTGCTCGGCTGCTGGCGCCCCGACACTGCACCGTTTCAACAAGCCGAAACGGTGCGCTGGAACCAAAACGTGGTCGATGCAATTAATCAAAACCAGTGGCGGGCAGTCATCGTTATTGCAGCCTGGCAAAATTACATTCTGCAAACTGGACTCGAGAACGAAGAGCCGAAAGCAGAGCCAGCCGATTCGCAGAACCAACCAGTCGACGCTTCAAGCCCGAACAGGCAGCAGTCGGCGGCGGTGCTCAAGTCCCAGTTGCAAGTTACCGCTACGGCGATCCGCGAACCTATCGACATCCATTGGCTACCACCAGCGCCTCGCCAAAAGTCTAACTTGGCGCAGGCGGTCCGAAATTTAGCCCTGAATAAGTGGTCACCACAGCCCGGCGCTGCCGTTACGCTTACGGAATATAGGCAGCAAATGACCCAGATCAACGCTGCATTTACCGCCCTGGAAGCATCACAGACGCGGCAACCAAACCAGCATCACTGGGCGGATCTGAGCCATTGTTTCTTTGATCCGATGGGTGAGCCAATCCTTGTCTCTGGTGGAGAATTCTGTTATGTGGACGACAACCACGTCTCACCAGCTGGCGCTCGCGAGTACTTTTATGAGGCGCTACTTGCTATCGTCAACGAGATCAGCCTTGACGGAGTTGCCGAACAGCCACGCCGGTGAACACAGTGTTCAACTGTCGCATTGTTGGGCTAGCCAGCTGGATGCTGCCGCTTTGTCTGTCAGCTGACCGTCCAGCTGCAGTTGCCGAGCTCTACTGAGCAGCCCTTTGAATTCTGGACCAGGCTCGAGGCCCCGTTCAATCAAGTCCGCGCCCGTCAGCACGGGCGGCGGATCCAGGACTTCCATCGGCTGCATTCGCCGCTCGCGAAGCCAACTGACGGCCTGCTTGGAACACTCGCCGACTTGCGCCCGGCTTTTCAATAGCGATTCAGCGCGAAGCACGAAACCGCTGATCACAATTGGCTGCAATTGCGACCAAGGCAACTCAGCAGACCGATCGAGTTTCGCTTGGCTCGAGATCGCGAATCGCACGGAATCTCTTTCGTCGTTGGAGAATTTCAGACCGTCACGCAGATGATCGAACAATCTCTCCATGTCGCCAGCATCCAAACCAAGTGCTGCCCAAACCACGCACACAAATCGATCAAGCCATGATGCGGACGGACAGACCTTGAGCAAGCGTTCTACCGCTTCACTTGACTGTGACCAGCCAGGGTCGACCACCGGCAACAGTTGCTTCAGCAGCCCCGTTTGATGAAGTTCGTCGAGTGCCCAGAACGGATGTTTGGTTGCGAGTGTCTTTCTCAACTCCTCTGCCATCCGCTCACCGCTGACCACCTGCAACTGATCAGCGTTTTCCGCAATAGCCGCACGCGTATCGGAAGATAGCTTAAAACCGAATCGCGCTGCGAAGCGTATCGCCCGCAACATACGCAGTTTGTCCTCGGCAATGCGTTGTTCGGGTTGCCCTATAGCCCGTATTACACCGGCTTGGAGGTCGTTTTGACCACCTACATAATCGACCACTTCGTCCGACAGCGGATCATAGAACATCCCGTTGATCGTGAAGTCTCGGCGCTGAGCATCTTGCTGCGGCGTTGAAAACTCGACGGAATCCGGACGTCGTCCGTCGGAATAAGTTGAGTCGTTTCGGAATGTCGCTACTTCAACTTGTCCTGTCCGGCGATCATCTGGCAAAACCACGATTACGCCGAAGCTGGCACCAATTGCTAGAGTGCGTTTGCGTCCGAAAAGCTCTCGCACTTGTTCAGGCGTAGCGTCTGTCGCGACGTCGAAATCATGCGGCTCGATGCCGAGCAAGTCATCGCGAACGCAGCCACCAGCCCACAATGCTTGGAAGCCTGCAGCTGTAAGCTGCTGGACGATGTAGGTTGCAAATTGTCGAGGTGATTGGACCGACATGCTGTTCACAAAAAGGCTCGTATTTCATGTGCCTCAACGCGAGGACGGTTGGGCCGCAATCTCGATCTGCATTCCGACCCGTTGGATTGCCTCACGGCAACGCAAGCCTAATTCCTCGCTCGCTTCGACTGGCACAGATCCAACCACCGTGAATCTACCGGCATCCAAGTCCGCCGCTAGTCTTGCCAAGGTACCCTGCAACGAGGTTTTGATGACATCAATGGCGGAGTCTTCTATTTCGCTGGCGATCAATCGCACGCGACCACCGCGCTGCTCGCGACTTAGGACAACCAAGCGTCCATTTTCAGCACGGTATCGGGTGTTGCGAAAATAGAGCCGCCGCAGCTTATCGCTCGAGTCAAACTGCAGGACGGGGTCTTCGTCCAAATAGAGACTCCAATCTCTGCCAGAGCGTTCGCCGTAGAACACTTCGCTAACTTGCCCGGGCTCAACCACTGCGTCTGAAGGCGGGAGCGTTTCTCCCGAGACAGGTCGCGCATCCCGAAACGCTATGCGTCGCACGTACGCAGTCGCATCCCGCAGGAGGTTCTCTCGCTTCGACTCTTCTATTGCCATCGTCGTTCCCCAGGCTGCGGACTCTGTGAAGTTGCGTGGCGTCGCAAGGTGCGGACCAACTCGTCAAGTTTCTTAATGCCAGCAAATCGGCTTTCACCGCGGCCGCGCGATCCTGGCAAGATTTTCTGGATACACCGACTTTGCCGGTCGATAAGACTTTTCAGGCCCGGATTGTCCTGCGGCATCCGGCCGATCGGCTACCGCCTGAAACCATGCCATTATTGAGCTTTCGAGGATAACGTAAATGAGTCATCTGCGTCTTTCGTGTCTGATGCTAGCTGTATTACCGTTGTTCGCGACTGGGTGCTGTTGTGTTCAAGGTGTGCCTAATTGTTCGACCGGAGCATGCGGAGCCGGAACTTGTGGTCCTGGCCCCATCGCGTCGTTAGCAAGTTGTCGTGGCGGCTGTGGCGATGTTTATGTCGACGAATGGGTAAGCGAGCCTCCGGCCGTCGACCAATGTTGCCAGCCGGCCTCATGCGGCTGTCAGCCTGTCCGAAACATTCTGCGTGCTTTATGGGGCCAACCCTACGGTGCGTGCTGCCCCAACGACTTGGTTGGTCCTAGTTGCGACTGTGGCGTTGGAGGCGGTTCATGCGATTCAGGCTGCTGTTCCTCCAGTTCTATCCCGATGCAAAGCGGTGTCGTACGGGAAGTGCCGCAGAACGCAACTCAAATGAAAGTTCCACCGACCGAAAGTGTACCTGAAGAGGTCAGCCCGACTCCGGCACCCGAAATAGATCCGATGGCAAGTCGCGGACTCAATCCCGCCCAGCGTCGGCGCGCGGTCCGTACCGCGTCCGCTCGATATCAGTCTCGATAGATCAATCTAGACAGCGTTCGGTTGCGAGCGAGAAAGAACTCGGTGTCACGAGGTCCGCTAAACACCCGCGCTCTGGCTGCTATTCGGCAAGCTCACCTGAACGCAGTGGGGCCAGTTCAGCGACAAAATCTTCAACATCTTTGAATTCGCGATACACGCTGGCAAATCTCACGTAAGCGACTTGGTCGAGCTTTGCCAATTCCTGCATCACGATGTGCCCTACCACGCTGCTAGGGATTTCTGTCTCGTAGTCCGATAGAATGTCGCGTTCGATACAAGCGGCAACCTGGCGAATCTGTTCAGCTGAGACAGGGCGTTTCCAACAAGCTCGCGCAAGTCCCTGTTCGATCTTTTCACGCTCGAACGGTTCGCGAGTATTGTCTTTCTTTTTGACCTGCAGCATGAACTGCACGACCCTTTCGTAGGTCGTGAAACGTTTCTCGCACTGGTTGCAATATCGCCGTCTTCGTATCGCACGGCCGTCTTCGCAAGAGCGAGAATCGACGACTCGATCATCGTCGGCTGCACAGTGTGGACACTGCATAATGATCCTTCGCAACTCAGCTGGCAGAATCGCTATCGAGGGCCATTCTCGTTGGCGACTTCCCTCTGCACATCAGTAAACGTTGCGACTCAGGTTACCACATTTCGGTGGTTTCGTCCCGGGCTTTTTCGGCGGACCGCAGTCTTCGTTGTTGTGCTAGCATTTTGCCGCAAATAGGCGCCTTGGCCGTCGTTGGTGTCAGCCTATTAGAATAGGTCAGATGGCTTGGGCATATTCCGTGAGTTACGGACATCCCTTGCAACACACCGCGAGTACTGCCCGCCTGGCAGCAATGTCGCTAGAATACAACCGGCGGCAAAGATGGTAAAAGCAGCGGCACAATGCATGTTCCGCGCGGCTTTTTTGCTCGACCCCCAGCCGGATTGGCCACGCCTAATCCTTGATCCCCTTTTTTCCAAGCTCTGGAGCAATTCTCATGTCGACAGATGGCGCACCTGGTGAGTCCGAATCTCCTGCCCGCGACCAATTTCAAAATGCGGCTGCCGAGAAAATGTCACAGGTGCGTGATACCCCCGCCGAGCGCAGTTTGTGGAAGGGCGGTTATTCGCCTAAGGCGATGTATGGCACCTGGCTGATCTCCGCTGTTGGGACAGTAGCGGTGCTTATCGCAGTCGCTCTCATGGGCGGTTCATCGACCATTTGGTACATCGCCGGCGCCGGCATCTTGATTTGGTGGGTATTGGTCATTGCGACTTACCTCTACCGCCGATTTAGCATGCATTACGAACTCACCACGCAACGATTTGTTCACCAACGCGGCATTTTGATCCGTCATACCGACCGGATTGAAGTCATTGACTTGGACGACGTTAGCTACACCCAAGGCATCATCCAACGCATGCTGGGCGTCGGCACGATTCGACTCACCGGCAGCGATCGCACTCACCCAGAACTAGTCTTGGCTGGAATCGATAAAGTCCCTGAGATCGCAAGTCTGATTGACGATGTTCGCCGCGAGGAACGCCGTCGACGCAGTCTCCACATCGAATCGATCTAGGCGGATTTGCGAAAACATGGTGCCGCAGATCTTGCACCAAAAACAAACCGCGCCTCAGGTGAGAGCCTGGATTCGAGAACTACCGACTGCGATTGGTCGCGTAGTGAGACAGTGCGACCAAGAACTGCTTTGCTTCGGTATCAGGCAATATTCTAAGCATCGAAGCAGCTCGATCACTCAGCCGCTTCGCTGTTTCAAGCGTGTACTGCTCAGCATCAGACGTATTCAGTACGGCTAAAACCCGATCGAATTGGTCGGGCGCGGGCGAGTCTAGAATCTCTCGTAGCTCGCCGCAGGCTTCTGGTGATGCTTCAGACAGGTAGCGTAGAATTGGCAGAGTCGCCTTGGCTTGCTTCAAATCAGTCCCAAGCGTCTTGCCAACGTGGGGCGCTTCGCCCCAGTAGTCGAGCCAATCGTCATAGATCTGAAACGCCAAGCCAAGCAAGACTCCGAATCGGCCCACGCTGCGTTGTAGCTGGCGGTCCGCCCCTACCAGCCAAGCTCCCAGACGGCACGCCGTCCCGCAAAGCGAACCAGTCTTTTGCACAAGCATACGCCGATAGTTCGCCTGGGAAATGGTCCAATCACCGGAGGCATCGCCTTGACTGAGTTCACCTATACATAAGGAGGAGGCAGCGGCAGCAATTTGTCTAGCTGGGAGAGTTGACCGGCACTGTGCTGCCAACGCATAGGCTCTCGTGAACAAATAGTCGCCAAGTAGGATCGCTCTTCGGTTGCCAAGCTTAGCGCGAGCTGTTGGCTGATGACGCCGCATGTCCGCTTCGTCCAAAACGTCATCGTGAACCAAACTAGCGGCGTGCACCAATTCCACCGAAGCCGCGATCTGTGCCAGTTCTTGCTGGTGACGAACGTTAATCGACTCGGTTGTCGCCCGCGCGGACAGCAACACCAACATTGGCCTCAGCCGCTTTCCGCCCATTGCTCCTGCCTGACGAAAGGACGCGGAGTAGCGAGGGTCACCCGAAATGCTCTGCTCGATCGTCCTCTCGACACGCCCTAGGTCTCGACCTAGGAAGTCGCGGAGAGAATCAACTAATTCGGCTGTTCCACCACGACGGAAATCTCGGTCGGCGGGTGGATCGAGTGTGAATTCAGCTTCGCTTCGGTTGCGATCAATCATTGGGACGTTTCGTAGAGACTTTTTTGCCGAGCATCTGGTGTGGATGATTGAATCCAGCGTCAAATGAACGCTTGTGTTGGAGGAAGCTTTTGCCGCGATCGGTACGAAGGCCGAACAGAAAACGAAGTGCTGATTTGCCGAGTATTAACGCTGGTAATCACCGCTCTTGCCTCCGGATTTCGAAACGAGTTGAACTTCGCTTATGCAAATGCCTTTGTCGATCGATTTGCACATGTCGTATACGGTAAGGCCTGCCACACTGGCCGCGACGAGAGCCTCCATTTCCAC
>DNPC01000699.1 GCA_003501565.1 Planctomycetaceae bacterium
AAAACGCTTGCTGAAGCCCGAAACCGTGAAATCAATGACAACGAACCATCTATCCAAGGAAGTCGGCTGGGTAAAATTTGGCGATGAAGTCCGCGAGGGAGTCGGCTTTGGATACGGCTTCAATGTGCGGGATAAGATGAGTGCTTGGGACCCAGATGGTCGTGTTGGCGAATATGGATGGGGAGGCGCAGCCAGTACGCATTACTGGGTCTCGCCAAAGGACGATCTGGCCGTTGTCACGCTCGAACAGATCATGCCGTACAGTTTCATGACCGAATTCAAGATCAAAGGCCTCATCTTTGACGCCATTGTTGATTGATTTGGCTCAACGAATTCAGACTGACAAGCGAGGAACACGCCGCAGCCCTGCCAGAACGGGTTCCAATATTGAATAGCCAATACCGAATTACACCCGAGTTTGGTTCGTTCAACACGACTGTTCTTTGCGTTTCCGCTCGCCGCACCAGCGACCAAGCGTTCCGCGCCTGCGACCAAGCACACCGCCCACTCGAAAGCTCTTTCAATGCAATCTGACGAAGGTCACGCCGACTTTGATGCGACGAAGATTACGCGTCCAGATCCCGCACTGTTTCGATACTATGTTCTATCATCGTTGCTAACCGGCCCGCTGACACCTTTCGTTTTGATTCCACTTTGGTGCCGCTACATCACACTCCGATACAAGTTTGACGACAGTGGCGTGTCGATGCGCTGGGGTGTTCTTTTTCGGCGCGAAGTCTATCTGACTTATCGTCGACTGCAAGACATTCATCTCACCCGCAATATCTTGCAACGTTGGATGGGGCTTGCAAAAATCAGCCTCCAAACTGCTTCTGGATCGAGCCAGGCCGAAGGAGTTATCGAGGGAGTTTTGGAGGCTGAAGAACTTAGAGACTTTTTGTATAGCAAGATGCGGGGGGCCAAGGATACGACGACAACCGCCAACTCCTCCGGACACCCCGAAGATCAGGCACGTGCAACGGCAGCACTAGAGGACATTCGAGACGCTCTCCAAGAACTGGTTCGGCAATCCGCTGCACCGGATCAACCAGCTTCAGAGCCGGGAGATCAGTCATGATACTGGTACCCGAAAAAGCCATTTTGCGAGCGAGCCAGTGGTGCTACCGCGGAATCTGGGGATTGTTCACCCAATACATGCTCGTTCCCGACGTGCCACCTAGCCTTTCAGGCGCTGACGACCAACAAGTAACCGCTTTCCGTCCCGCTGACGGATTTCTCAGCTACCTAAAGCTGTTCTTCTGGATCGGCCTCTTCCTGTTTGACGGGATCGTATTCATCCTGTGGATTGTGTTATTGGTCAACGCATGGAAGATCGGCCTGATACTCACGCCACTGATATGGGCGATCATGATCATTCCCGATATTGTGGCCTATATTGCGATCCATTTGCGCTACGACACCACTTGGTATGTATTGAGTGATCGAAGTATGCGAATGCGACGAGGCATTTGGATTATCCACGAAACTACCATTACGTACGAGAACATCCAGAACATCTCCATACGCCAAGGCCCGATACAACGTCACTTTGGAATCACAGACGTCGTCGTTGACACAGCGGGTGGCGGCGCAACTGGAAAACATGGTGAGTCACAGACGGTTCTTGGACACAGCGGCCTCCTAGAAGGAGTCAGTAATTCCGAAGAAATCCGCAGTTTATTGCTCACCAAGTGGCAGGACTCTCGGTCCGGCGGCTTGGGCGACGAAACCGATACTGACCACCCTTCAGCATCTGGATTTACAACCGAGCAAGTAGGTTTGCTTGAGGATGTGCGCAACCTAGCAGTTCGACTCGTTTCTCGGTAAACGATTGCAGACTCAATTCTTGCACCTGCCTTCTGATCGGGTTAGCACGTCACCCCTCGCTGCTAAGCCTAAGCTGCTCGAGCGGCAGAGCGTTACCATTCGAACGCAACCGTGGACTTAGCTCCAATCCTGAAACAAATGGTCGCGAGGCCGTTTGTGGTCCGACGCTCGCCCACTGACAAACGGGTTGCCATCCACAAAATACCGTAGTGTCCGATGTGCTGATTTGGTGATTCCGATCCGGCGACTTTTGGAAGTCGTGAAGGTCCGAAGGTTGGGATTCGTGCGCACTTCAATACCGCCGCGTTTCCCCTGCTGCCCCGTGCCTGACATGTTGGACAATCGCGATCCATTCTGTTGCAAAGTGATCCCCAGCGCCTGGCATAGTCGCCCAGGGCCACTTGTATAGCCCACGGCTCGACGCCATAAGGAATCGTTTTTTGTTGGCTCAGGCGGGTTAGAATTCAAATTTCGGCGTCTGCGCATTGCTGACAACTGGGCCGGATGGCACAACGGTTCAAGGGCCCGGATGAGCACAGCGGCCCCCACGCCAGCTTGCTCGGTAACAATATTGACGCAGTGCTGTTGGTGGATCTGATAAACGTAGACATGCCCTGGATCCCAGAACATCACTTCGTTGCGTCGCGTTTTCCCACAGGCACTGTGGCTGGCCAAGTCGCGGGTGCCGAGATAGGCTTCTACCTCTACGATGATCCCGCCAAGATTCAAATTGTCCTCGCAGTGCAGCAGCAATTTGCCAAGTAATCCACAAGCGACTTCGACTGTCGATTGACCAAAGAAATCGGGCCCTAGTTTCGTAGACGTGTCAGTATTCAATACATCCTCAACGATAAAGCATCCGTTCCCGTGTCGAACATTGAGTTTACGGTTGGAGCCAAAGTCGTGGTTGCCAGCCACGAACAGACACTAACACCCGGGTATGTCTCCATCCGAGATGGGCGTATAACGCGTGTTGCAGATACGTGCGAAAGTTGCAACCTATTCTTCGAGCAGGCTGCTATTCTACCTAGCCTGATCAACGCACATACCCATCTGGAATTCAGTGATCTAGAAAAACCCATCGCGGCCGGTGATTCGTTCCCAGATTGGATTGGCCGAGTCGTAGCGTATCGTAGACAACAACTTGACGCATCGACAGACGTGGTCGATGCGCGGCGACGTGCGGCAATCCAACAAGGTTTGCGTGAGTCGTTTAAAACGGGGACGGGCCTTCTGGCAGACATCGTCACGCCACCCTGGTCGCCAGATTATCTGCAGTTTGCTGCAGACCGCCCAAGGGCCGATCTACTGGAATACTTTGGCGGCATACTCGATCAGAATAAGGCAGCGTCTGCAAGCCCGCAGCACCCTCTCGTCATTGCCTTACCGGAAATCATTGGCATGGAACGCGAACGCCTGAAAGCTTCGCTTGATTGGGCAGAAGGACTAAACACACCTCCACCGGATGAACACAAACAGGTGCTTAAGTCTCTTGGGATCTCTCCCCACTCTCCGTACACCATCGACTTCTCGACCTTCACGCGAGCCGATCAGCAGCCAGCGATACGCGAGCCAGTCGCAATGCACTTGGCCGAAAGCGTCGAAGAACTTCAGTGGCTGAGGGAACGTCGCGGACCGTTCGCAGACGCTTTTCAACGTCTAGGTGTTCAGCCCCCCGATCAACTTCCGTCAATCCAAGAGTGTCTACAATTTCTGGCTAAGTATCGAAGCCTGATCGTTCACGGGAATTACCTCACCATGGAGCAGATGCGTTGGATCGGTGACCACCGAAATCTGAGCGTCGTCTACTGCCCTCGCACGCACAGCTATTTTGGACACGCCCCCTATCCACTACAGGAAATGCAAAACTCCGGCATTCGCGTAGTTCTTGGCACCGATTCTCGGGCGAGTTCGCCGGACCTCAATATGTGGTCTGAGCTACGCCATCTCCGAAAATGCCAGCCATGGATGTCCCCCAATCAGGCATTGAAAATCGCGACCACTGCCAGTGCTGATGCACTGGGCTGTTCCGCAGACGTAGGCTGTATCGCAACCGGGAAACTGGCGTTTCTATCGATTGCCAAACTACAACCGCAGGAACAACCCGGTGAGCTGCTGGAACGAATTAGCCTAGAGGAAACTGAAATCAACAATTTGGCCGACCTATTCGACTCCAGCGATAGTTGACCAACTCGAGTTCAAGCGAAGTCGATCAACGCTCCTTGGCACCGCTTGGCTGGGAATGCGAAAGGCGTCGAGAGCGTTTTTCGAAGCGCTCACTCCCGGTTGTGCATCTGGCCAAGTGTTCCGCAACATGCCCGCAACCCTTCGCGGTACCGCAATCGCCGCCTACTAATTCGACACCGCTGCCGGGAACCTCATTGATCTGTCGCACATGCTCCTCTCCCCAATCACTCATCGATTGGATAATCGGGATTGCAGTTCTTCCGTAGCCGGTCAACGAATATTCCGTTCGAGGTGGTATCTCGGCGAACACCTCGCGTTCCACGATGCCGTCGCAAACTAGCTCACGTAAGCTCTCGGTAAGCAAACGTTTGTTCAATCCAGGTAGTCGTTTCAACAACTGACTCGGTCGAGCAGCTCCGTCGATTAGTCCCGCGACGATTAGGGACTTCCATTTACCACCAAAACAGTCCAGGAAGATGTCGATCGTCGTCTTATATTCAACGTTTTCCATTGGTTACCTTTTCGTCCCCTGGAGATGATTTTGGCCCTATGTTGGCGGCCAAGCGGTGCCGCCCTAGCTTTGTGGCGTCCGGCGATCACAAACTATGATAAATGAAGAGGAATTCGAAAATGCTACTCCAGCACTCGATGCACGCAGACGGTTATACGAAAGTCGATTTGGAATTGAATGCGATTGAACAATTCACGATAGCACTACGATATTGCCATAACACACTTAACATGATTTTGGACACGGGAGCGTCATCAACGGTGGTTGCAATTGATCGAGCACGTGAACTTGATTTTCAGCTTGAAACGCTTTCCATAGCCGGCGCAGGAGTTGGCACCTCGGCAGCCGGAGTTTTCAAGTTGCCAACAAATACTGTTCACCTAGGAGATGTGGCGGTTCGAGATCTGCCGCTATACGCAATGGATTTGTCGCACGTCAATGATGCTCTTGGCGAGCGAGGTGCAAGTACAGTTGATGGAGTCGTTGGAATGGACCTGTTAACGACGCTCAACGCCGTATTAAGTGTACGTGATCACGTCTTATACCTGCACCAAGTGTAGCGTGCCGATCTACGGCGCATCGCCTTGCGACGAGGGAGCAGAGTTTGGGCGACTCAAGAAAACAACCGAGTACTCGCTGCGGGTGACTTGGTAGCCCATCGCCAACGCTTCCGCATAGATTGCCTCCGATTCACGCGTGAGTTGTTGAAATTGCTCGTTGAGATCGAGGATAATCAAGTCGTAGTGCTGTAGTGCTCCGCTAGAACGCGTTGGCAACAGCTCTAAATCAGGACGCCGCAGAATAAACTGCCCAACAGTTTCGAGATCCTGGCATCCTACCAGGTGCGCCGCGATACGGCCGGTCGCCAAGACCTTAGAATCACGGTCAACTTTAGATAGCTCTGTTAGAAGCCAATCAGAATCTTCTTTACCGCGTAGTCGATTTTGCGATTCAGAAGGGGCATAAGTCGCCACCTTGACGTCCCCCAGTGTATCACCACTGTAGGGAAACATTCCAAGATACATCCCAAGCAAAAGGCTAGCCGCCAATACGCCCATTGCCGCAGGATGCTGTGCATCGCGCGGGGATTTCTGTACGCTCAGCACAACCGCCAACCACATCACTGGCAGTAAGCTGCTTGGATACTGAAAGGCCAGACAAGTCGCAGGGCGGTGGTCCCAAACGAACAGCACAGCGACAGGTGGCAGGATAGCCAGCCAAAGCCACTTGCTGTGCCAAAAAACGTTGACACCCAAGGGGATGATCAGGCACGCCAGGAATGTCCAATCTTTCAAATCAAACAGGAGCGGCCAAAAAACGGTTGGCTTAGTCACCGGCGAACAGACTACTTCGCCAAGAGTATTGCCGAGCGCTACGAATCGCCCGGTTTGAAACTCCGCCAAACCGCTCAGCGCGAAAACGGCGACAAATGCGATTGCACAAGTGGCGGACAAAGCGAACCAATGGACCGCTTGAAGGCCGAACAATCGAAGGCTGCCTGGCTGCACCGCCGCTGGCCTGTTGCGTGTACGCCACTCTTCCCACCAAGTCCACACACCGCATGTCCCAGCAAAACAGGCCACGACAGCAATAACACCTTCTTCCATCGCGCTTCCGAGTGTTAACGCCAGGATCGCAGTTACGTACTTATGGGCGGCCGCCCGCTCAATCGCCAAGAACATGAAAGGGATCGCCAGTGAAATCGGATGCCATCCGTAGGTGTAGGCTAGGTTCATCTGTCCTACAACAGGCTGCAGCAGCCATGCGATTGCTAAAGTTGCTGCTGTCGCGGTGGATAACTTGAGGTTGCTTGCCAAACGAAAAATCAAAAGTGATGGCAATGCGAGTGACAGGGCTTGTAAGACGAAAAACAGACGTTCGTCCGGCCACACCTTCCACAATGGAACAAGTAACGCGAGCCCGGGATTGAAATGGTCCCAGAAAGCCGGCAGTACCGGTGTCTCGAGCAAAAATCCGCGGCCCTCAGCCGTGTTCGCCACACGCTGGGCGAAGTGGCCAAAGTCATTGAAGCCGAGCAGGAAGCTCTCGTGGTAGTAAATGGACTGAGCGATCCACCAACACGCAGCACAAGCTGCCACCGCAACTACGAATCCCCCGCTCAAGCGATAGGAAAACAGCCAGTTCTCCGAGAGTGTCGCGCGACGGAGCGAGGCAAAGCTCACTCCGGTCCAGCCCGCAATCCAGAGCACCTCCCAGAACGTGCGATCCAGTTCACGACCTAATCCGACCTCGACCAAGTTAACTGCGGCCGGCAAGGCCGCGATTAACAGCCAGATTTCGCTGCGGTACGAAAGCACTTCATTGTCCGGACGCCCACGTTCAGAGAGGATTCGCCAGACAACCCATATTCCGCCCAATAACACAGCGACACAAAATGCCGGTAGCGAGGCCCCGACGAATTCGAGTGCAGGCGTGAGCAAGCGGCCGACTTCGTATCCCATCACGTAATACGTACGAGTCGCAATGGCACTGGTGGCCAATACCCAGAGTGAGACAACCACGATCGAACGCAGAAGTAGCCACGCTTGCTGCACATCGCGCGGCGCAACGTCCGTCGCGGGAAGGCTCTTGGTCGATCGCACTGATACTTGGCGACCGCCCTTTCGTTTGCTGGCATTTCTGGGGTTACCTATCACCACCAATCACCTCAAGAAAACACCTACAAACCTGCAAAGTCGGCCTGATCCGCAAACTTTACCTAAACCGATGCCAGGATCTTAGTCGATACTTCGCCTGTAGGAGCGAACTGCGCCCGCGGAGAACCATTTGGTGAGAATTGAAATGCGACACATTATCATCGCCTGTTTTGCATGCATCGTCATCGCAACACATACCGGGTGTGCTATCTGTCCACCTGGTTTCATTGACGATTATGGAGCCGTTGGAGGAAAGTGGGAACGCGTCAATCCAACTCACGGTCGCGTCGGCTCGACACTCAGCGATCCTGGTTCCGTCATTGGCGCCGCAGAAGGCGATGTGCAGTACGATTACGGCGAGTACTATGATGGCAATGTCATCACAGGTTCGCCAGCCTATGACGACGGCTACCACGAGGTTTATGACGCCGGGACCGTGCACATGGACGAAGCCGCAATTTACAATGATCCGATGCCTTACGACTACGCGCCAGTTTCACCTTCGGACGAAGGCGTGATCATCTTAGGCGATGGAACATAGGCAGGCTATGCCGAACGCAACCTCAAACAACGCCCCGCCTCCGGCAGCAAAGCTGACCAATCTTGACTTTCGACCACCTACGCTCGGCGGCTACCGGCCGAAGGTTGGACTGATCGGTTGCGGCGGAATCACGGGCTATCACCTCGACGCCTACAAGAACGCGGGGTTGCAAGTCGTTGCTCTGTGCGATTTGGATCCAGAAAAGGCAAAGGATCGCGCGAAAACTTACTACCCAGAAGCCAAGATTCTCACGAACCATCTTGACTTGCTCGCCGACGAAGAGATCGAAGTCGTTGATGTGGCGACGCATCCCAAAGAACGCGTCGCTATTATCCGTGATGCACTCGAGCGACGAAAACACGTCTTGAGTCAAAAACCGTTTGTACTCGACCTCAACGTTGGGCGGGACCTCGTCGAACTTGCCCATTCACGCGATTGCCGCTTGGCAGTGAACCAGAATGCCCGCTGGGCACCACACTTTAGTTTGGGGCGTGTCGCCGTCGAACAAGGACTGCTCGGGGATGTGTTCGCCGTGCATATGGGCTGCCACTGGGATCACACGTGGGTCGCAGGAACCGAGTTTGAAAACATAAAACACCTGGTTCTGTACGACTACGCCATTCACTGGTTTGATATGGTTCGTTGTTATCTAGGCGGTGCCGAGGCGCGGAGAGTATTCGCTTCGACGGCTCGAGCTCCGGGGCAAAGTTTGATGCCTAGTCTCCTGGGCCAAGCCTTAATTGAATTCGATGACGCGCAATCGACGCTTTCATTTGATGCTGCTGTAAACCACGGCCCGCTGGAAGAGACATTTGTTGCTGGGACGAACGCGAGTTTCCATAGCACGGGAACGGGCAACAACGATCAGACTTGTTACCTGTCGATCGACGGCGGCACCTGGAGTCCTGAATTGTCGGGGCGATGGTTCCCAGATGGATTCCAAGGCACGATGAGTGAGCTCGTTCTGGCGATCGAAGAGGGACGCCCTAGCCAGATCGATGCTAGCGACAATTTGCACTCACTCGCGCTTTGTTTCGCCGCAATCCACTCCGCTGAAACCGGCACCCCCGTCCGTCCTTACGAAGTGGTCCGTTGTCCCGAATAGGCAAGCGATGCATGGACACGTGGTAAATGCTTGAATCGGAACTAGTCCAGTGGGTGCACAAAATTGACACACCCGAGATCGCCGAGCAGCGCTGGCACGAATACACTCGCAGACGTCAATCTGGTCAGGTTTTCAGCCGAGAATCGACACCATCGAACACATCGCTCTTCGCGGCCGCGTACTTCCTATCGCTGCCCGGTCGAGTCGCAACCTTGGGCGGAGTGCGAGCAGAGCAGCCGAAATTTGGCAGCCAGCTAGTAAACGAGCTCGCCTCCCAGTGCCTTGCGTCGGGGATAGAGCAAGTCCAGGCGATTACATCCACCAATGCCAAATCGGCAAGCGAAATACTGCTCGCGTCGGACATGAAATGGGTAACCCAAGTAGCACACATCTTCCGTCGAGCCGACGAAGATGTGCAGCGAACCTCACCGCCACCAGAACTTGTTCTTTGTTCGGCGAGTGAATTTGCAGCATGTCGTGTTGCACAGATTATCCAAGCGACTTTTTCAGGAACTCAGGACTGCCCGGAGATCAACGGACTGCGCAGCCCCAATGATGTCCTTTTAGGATTCTTGGAAGGCGTGCCGCTGCGGTGCTGCGATTCATGGTTCATCGCAATGTATCGCGGCGAAATTGCCGGTTGCCTACTGCTGACCACCGCCTCGGCTACGTTGACGGAACTGTCCTATGTGGGAGTTCTACCCGGCTTTCGTCAACTTGGTATCGGAAAGTCACTGATCGGTAGCGCCCTGCAAATCTCTCGCCGCTGCGGTGCCGATCACTTGGCTGCAGCAGTCGACTGCAGAAATGCCCCCGCGCTTCGCGCCTACGATGCCTTCGGTTTCGAGCATCATTTGTCGCTAGACGTTTGGCTGCACCGGGAGCATTTAAACCGCGCGAGCGTGGCGATCGAACCTGCGAGGTCTAGCGAGAAAAGACTGTGAAAGTAAGCAGCGCGGTCTCGATGCTGCCAAATGTTGGAAGTTCCCGCCACATGCTCTCAGACGTGACGACCAGCTCTCAGACAACCTTCAGCGTGAAACCCTCGCTTTAACAGCACGAATCTTCGGTGCTGATCGGCAGGCCGCGGCGGCGCGGACCAGGAATTTCGGTGCCCACACGAATCATTTCGTTGTTCTCGTCTACGAAAACGACCCGAGGCTGTACGGGCGGTTGGGTAGCAGCGTCAACGATATACGC
>DNPC01000098.1 GCA_003501565.1 Planctomycetaceae bacterium
GATGATCGTGGTCGTATCGCTCACATGGATCCAGTTGCCCAGCGGAAGATCGATGCGAAAGAGCCGCGTTGGTTTGCGACCTGGCGGACAATTCGTTTCTATTTGAAGATTACGCCCTTTGGGCACGTTGGTTTGTTTCCAGAACAAATCAGCAACTGGGATGAAGTGCAGCAATACGCTTTGGAGCATAAGTCGCCCAGGGCGCTTAACCTATTTGCATATACCGGGGGAACGACTTTGGCATTGGCGGCCGCGGGAGCACAGTGCGTGCATGTCGATGCATCTGAGCCGGCGGTGAGTTGGGCTCGACTGAACTGCGGGGCATCCGGTGGAACAGACTGGCCAATTCGCTGGATTCGTGACGATGCACGAATCTTTGTCCAACGCGAAATCCGTCGCCAGCGCGACTACCACATTATCGCTCTCGATCCGCCCTCGTTTGGCCATGGCCCCAGAGGTACGCGGTGGCAAATCGAGGCCGACCTGCCAAACTTGCTTGAGGGTGTGGCTAGGTTAATCGCCCCAGAAGGCGGCTTGGTGGTTTTGTCTGGCCACAGCTCAAACCCTTCCGCCGCCGAGCAGGCAGCCTGGCTCGAGAAAGCGTTACATGAAGCCGGGCGTAAAGCTGTGTCACCCATACGGCCAGAGAGACTGGCGGTCGATGCAGAATTCGGCAATCGTAGACTGGATGCTGGTTACACGATTAACGTCCGTGTGTCAAAGGTATAGAAGAGTGTCAACGGTTTGAGAGAACTGCAGCATCACCCGGTCTAGTGGTGGGGAGCAGGCCGAGTAGCTAGCAATTTTCGTAGCATCTTGAGAAAAGTCGGAATGCAATACCAGTCAGTGGTTTACTTTGCGATGATATTTTTTCAAAATGCATCCGCTCACGAAAGATGGATGAATTACTCGGGTGTGACTTTGTGTTAGTTGCGCGCCATTGTTCAGGGTTGAATGAAGGTTTTCCGTGTGTTTCGGTCCTGCAGACGTGACGCAAACGTAGTGAATTACATACAGCTGAATCTGGGAACCATGGATTTGCTTGTTTTCGCGTTGTTGCGGAATGCTCGCCACCATGTCCGTTGACAGCTTCATATATGACTCCGACTGACGGTAGCAGGGATGTTGCGACTTTCTGTTAGTGAATTATCCACTTTTGACTGGACCTTCGAAGAAGATGTCCTGCACTATCATGGCCAAGGCTTTGACGCGATTGGCATTTGGCTTCCCAAGCTGAGAAGCTTTGGCGTAGACAAAGGGATGGAAATGTTGCAGGAGTACGACCTGGGCATTTCTTCGCTGCAATGGATCGGTGGTTTCACCGGGACGGAAGGTAGAAGTTACCGTGACGCACTCTATGAGGGTTTCGATACGATTCAGCTGGCCGCAGATATTGGCGTTGAAACAGTCGTCGTGGTTACTGGCGGGCGCGGCGGGCATACCATCCGGCATTCGGAACGAATCGTAAAACGCGCCTTGGCAGATCTGGCTGAGGCAGCTCAGGCCGTCGGAGTGCAGCTAGCCCTTGAGCCGTTCCATGTCGGGTGTGCGAATCAATTTTCGATCGTAAATACGATTCCTCATTGTTTAGATCTCATTTCCGATGTTGACAATCCGCACCTAGGAATTGTCTTTGATTGCTATCACTTGGCCCAGGATCCATGCATTATCAGCGGGTTAGAACGAATCGTTCCCTTTGTACGACTGGTTCAACTCGGTGATGCAAAACACGCTCCGTTGGGAGAACAGAATCGTTGTCTGCTGGGGCACGGTAGGATTCCACTGGCTAGGCTGATCACCAGTTTTCAACAGTATGGTTATCGTGGCTATTACGAGATTGAAGTTGCTGGCCGCGACGTTGAACATCTTCAGTACGAGCAGATCTTGGGGCAAGCTCGAAACGTCGCCTCGTTGTGGTAGAACGGATTTTCAATCTGTCATCTGTGCCAATCGGTAGATTGCCCAGCAATGCCAGGCAGATCCGATCATGACCCACAGATGCCAGATTGCATGGCTGAATCGGAAACGAGAGCTGTTGATCAAGAATACGACACCGATCGTATAGCTGACGCCGCCCGCAATCATGCCCCAAACGCAAACGGAGGGCGTCCGCTGGACAAGTGGGATGGCTGGTAGCCAACCTAAAAGTAGGTAACTCCACGTCGATACAGCGTTGACGCGGTGTTTGGCAAGCACCTTGGAATAGAAACCAGCCGCCGCGGCAATCCATATTGAGAACATCAGGATGTTTCGCCAACCGTCCGGTGACCCCTGCCAGACGAACGGTGAGTAAGTGCCTGAAATCAGTAAGTAAATTGTGCCTTGGTCCCAAGAACGAAGGCGATTTCGCGCGGCCGGCGATTTGACGGCGTGCGATAGCGTAGAAAAAAAGTAGACGGTGAACATTGAAAGGCAGAAGACTAGGCAAGATAGCCTTAGCCCCAGCGTTTCATCTTGGGTTATCTCCCAGAACCAGGCTGCGGCCGCCAGGCTCAAGACGGTCCCGAGCCCATGCGTGAGAGTATTTGCGCGCTCGTCTACATCGCTTAAGTAGACAACGTCGTCGGGGATGCCTGTGTTTGGCAAGTGGGAGCTACTTTCTTTAAGCGAGTCAGGAGCGTCGGGACTACCAAATGCTAGCAACATTTGTGGGGAATCCCAGGCTCCTTGCGTGCCGAGGTCCACGTTGCAGCAAATCGCTCTAGGGGTGGTGTGGGCAACTTGCTAGTATCCCGTTTGCACTTAGGAATGTGTGTGTCCACCTTGCCCTGGGGCTAGGTTTGGTTTGTTGACGAAGCCTCAATGAACAGGTCACTTACTTTGCGTAAGGCGATTGCGTCTTACGAGCCGCCCGAAAGCGACTTACAAGCGTCAGGAAGATGCAGAAGATGACCAGGAAAATTCTAGTTGCAGCCTCGGCTGTTTGTTTCAGCGCGTGTTCCGCTGCTGTCCAAGCTCAACAAGCGGGCCAACAAGTTCCCGTCCAAGCTCAACAGCAGCCCGCCCAAGGCGGACAAGTTCGAATCCCGATCGTGAATCCCCAGCAAGCCGTAGCGCAGGGAGATGCGACGGTTCGCCAGGCACCTTGGGAGCCACTTTCTCCGCAGCTTGAGCAGTATGTGGACACTGTCTTGAATGTCTGGGAAAAACGCACCGAGGGCATCAAGACGTATGAGTGTGAACTGCATCGTTGGCAGTTTGATCCCACCTTTTACAAGGAGGGGCACTCAACCCACGGTGAAGGTACTTTGCGATTTGAAGCACCTGGGAAAGCAGAGTTTAAGATTGATACGTTGCGGACTCTGACTAACAAGCAGCCAGCCAAATACGAAGTGCTTCAAAACGAGCCACACGGTCCGCACTGGATCTGTGATGGGCAGTGGGTGCACATCATGGACCAGAATAAGAAAAAGGCGACGAAGATTGAGCTTCCGCCTGAGTATCGTGGTGAACGCGTTTATCGCAGTCCCCTGCCCTTCGTCTTCGGCGTCAAAGCCGCGGAAATGAAGGCGCGTTATTGGATTCGCCCTATGGATATGAAACGCCCTGGCGAGGTGTGGCTTGAGGCTGTGCCACGGCGAGCCGATGATGCTGCAAACTACATGAAGGTGCAGATCGTGTTGGACCAGCAAGATACGCTGCCCAAGGGCCTAATCGTGTTCATGACCAACTGGACACCGCAGTCGCCACATCGCGAGGTGTTTCAGTTCAACAATCGCCGGACGAACATGGTCAAAGCGAACTTAATGCAGATATTCCGTCAAAGTTTCATCCAGCCAAAATTGGGCAACGAATGGACGATTGACGAACAACCGTATACGCCACCCGAGGCACCACAGCCGCGAGTCGCCACACCCCAAATGCAACCTCGCATTCAGCGCTAGACGTACTGGGGTTCGCCGGGCAGCGTTTGCCAAATGTTGTCAATCGAACGTTGCTAATCCAGCTGTGCTACCCGAACGATCAAAGCTGGCAGTGTTGCCCAGGCAGCGCTGAAGTTTCGTTGGTAGATTCAGCCGCCAAAAATAGGCCATCAAACCAGGCCGGTAAAGTCGCTTAGGGCGATGGGTTCTCGACTGGCGAAGGGTTCACCGTATTCCTTTCCGATCATCTTACCCCAATACGCGGCTTCGTCCCGTACACGCTGATGAAAAGACGGCTGAATATGCTCGCGGTTGGTCGTGAATTGGCTTTCGAACGCAGCGATCGCATCGGCCTTTTGTTGCCAGTGCTGCGAAATATCCAACACGAACGCCGGTTGAGCGACGTGTTTTAGGTGAACGCAATAGTAATAGAAGATTCTCTCCGGGTGATACGGATCACCCTCCAATTTGCTTTTGGTAAGTTTTGACCAGAAGCGGGCTGCCTCAACAAGCGAAGTTGCAGCAACGTGATCTGGATGTGCGTCCTCCCAATACGGCGCAAACAGCCAGCGGGGCCGAGTCCGGCGGAACACGTTGGCAAGTTTGGCACGCGACTGGAGGTCGGGTTCCAAGAAGCGATTAGGCAGACCGAGATTTTCCCGCCATTTGAGTCCAAGTATTTTCGTGGCAGCGTCTGTTTCACGCTCACGAATTTCTTCACTACCGAATGGTGTGGGTTCACCATTGGTTAAGTCCAGAACTCCTACGTTCCATCCAAGCGTGATCATCTTCGCGATTGCGCCGCCCATGCCTAATTCAGCATCGTCGGGATGGGGAGCAACGACCAAAATGTCTAGTCCGTCATGAGAGCCCATCTCGGGTACCTCGCAAGTAAAGCTGTTCTTGACTGTGCAGCAAAGCGCTAGAGCTATTCCGCGACTTCGTCGGTTCCTGAGTCAGCAAGGGGAAGGATCAAGCATGCAGCCTCGTCTGAATTGCGAATCAGTAAGCGGTTGCCGGACAAGGCGGGAGTGTTCCAGCTGACGTCTCCGATCACTGCAAAGTCTGCCATCTCGATGAATTTGTCGGGATTAGCCTGAACGAGAACCACTCGGCCATCTTCGCTGGTAATCAAGAGTATGTCGTCGACCAATAGTAGCTGACCTTGTCGATAGCGACCGCGTTTCCACTGGCGTTGGCCGCTCATGACGTCAACGCACTCCAGGATTCCATCGCTAAGTGCGTAAGCGAATCCACCACGAACGACGGCGCTGGTGAATTTTGTCTTCAGAACCGATGTTTTCTCCCAGACAGAATCCACAGTCCATTCGTCACTTTCGCGGCTAATTTTCCACAGATGCCCGCCAATGCCGTAGCTCTTGGTAACAAGTACGTGAGAGTCATCGACTACGACAGGTTGGGCTACATTTGCATCGGCGGAGCTTACCCCCGGTGCATCTGCAGACCAAAGCATTTTTCCATCGACAAGGTCGTAGCCTGCAACTTGTTTCTCTGACGTGTAGATCAATTGCTTCTGGCCGCCAAGCGTCGCAATCATCGGAGAAGAATAACTGATTTGGTCATCGCCAAACTGTCGGAGTACATCGCCGGTGGCTGCGTCATAAACCGTAATCGTCTTTGCGCCATCGTGGACGCCGCCTACCGGGACGTAGAGTTTTCCGTCGTTGAGCAATGGTGATCCGGAACGTCCCCAAGTGACCGCAGTTTCAAATTCAGCCTGTGAGGTCTTAAGCAACTCGGCTTCCCAGACCAGCGTGCCGTCGGCGAGGTCAAGGCAAACAAGCCTATCAATTGCACTGGCCGCCCAGACACGGTTTCCCGAGATCACGGGAGTGCTTCTGGGGCCGACGCCTCCCATAAGGTGCTGGTGAATGCCTGGCATTGCATGGTGCCAGAGGCGGGTTCCGGTGTTCACGTCAAACGCTGAAACCCACTCTTGTTCACCTTGTTGCTCGAGTGTCACGGCAACGTCGCCTTGGACGGCAAACCCCGACCAGCCATCTCCGATATCGATCTTCCAAATAACCTCAGGTGGCTCGCTAGCCCAGTCCGTCACGAGTCTCACGCCGTCAATTATTCCGCTGCGATTGGGCCCCAGGTACTGTGCAAAGTCAGTCGGGCGTGCTTCGGAAGAAATTGCTTCGGTCCCAGGCGACGACTCGGGTGGGGTGGCGGCGGCAGACTGCCCAGCCCACCGCGATTCGAAGACCGGCCAAAGCTCACCGTCGAAACGTCGGAAGCGGTTCGTTGCGAAAAAAACTGCGATGGCGGTGACCGGCGCTAGGAAGAGTGTCCGCCACCACAGGCGCGGAAGTCGGGAAACCCAGAGTGCCACAACGGCCAGAAACCAAGCGATCGTAGGAAAGAGCACGGTTGCTGCGTTGGCAAAAGCATGGTCACCTTCATCACGCGACCCGCGGATCATGAAAAGCGCTCCGAGGACGACTGCCGCTAGACATAACAGTACCATGCTAGGCAAGCCTAGTTTGCGGCGTCGATCCGACGACGGGTGATTTTCATCTGCAGCGTTCAAAACGCAACTCCCAAGCTTGAATTTGCTGACGCGAGACAGCTTAACGTTTCGCAGCCAAAGGGCCACCAGACTGGAGGATTTGCCCCGTACCACGGCCCCCAAAATACGTGTATAACGGGTCGGTTGGCGTGGGACGGGATGCCGCTGGTGACAGTGACCGTCCGATGCGATAGACACTCAAGAACAATGACACCTTACAGATAGTCTTTTCGAATTTATGTCAGATCCTCAGAGCCAAGCTGATCTTGAGCGTTTGCGGCAGAATATGGAATCGGCAGTTCTCGGCAAACCTGAGGTGGTTAAGCTGACTGTCGCTGCTCTTCTCGCGAGCGAACACATATTGCTAGAAGATGTTCCCGGCGTTGGAAAAACGCTCGTTGCCAAAGCGCTTGCGCGCAGCATCGACGGCAGGTTTACC
This sequence comes from Planctomycetaceae bacterium, assembly GCA_003501565.1. Classification (GTDB taxonomy): domain Bacteria; phylum Planctomycetota; class Planctomycetia; order Pirellulales; family Pirellulaceae; genus Aureliella. Next base: position 6,836 of record DNPC01000098.1, read on the forward strand.
CGTTTGCAGTTTACACCCGACTTGCTGCCAAGCGACATCACGGGTAGCAGCATTTACAACTCTTCCAGCGGCGAATTTACATTCAACGAAGGCCCGGTGTTTTCGAATGTTGTGCTAGCGGACGAAATCAATCGGGCTCCCCCACGGACGCAGAGCGCTCTGTTGGAGGCGATGGGTGAGGGGCAGGTTAGTGTAGATGGTACGACGCACGAACTACCAAAACCGCTGTTGGTCATTGCTACTCAGAATCCTTTTGAATTTGAGGGTACGTATCTTCTTCCAGAGAGTCAGCTTGATCGCTTTCTGCTCCGGATCACCGTCGGGTACCCCGAGCGCCAATTCGAACAGAAACTGCTTGGCAGTCATCGCCAAGGCGAGCCGGTCGATGTTCTGCAACCGGTGATATCGCTGGATCGCATTCGAGAACTGCAGGCCCAATCGCGCCAGGTGGCTTTCGATGACTCGTTGGTAAACTACTTGTTAGACATCGTGCACGCTACTCGTGAGAGCGATTCGGTGCAGGTGGGGGTCAGCACGCGGGGTGCGATTGCTTACTACCATGCAGCCCAGGCGCTCGCGCTGGTAGAAGGACGAAATCATGTCGTACCCGACGATATAAAACGACTGGCAGTTCCGGTAATTTCGCACAGGATCGTGCCGCGTGGGAGCCTGCCAGGAGCGGATCGAAGTGGTGCCGAAGCGATTGTCACGAAGTTGCTCAGCGATCAAGTTGTGCCTACTTAGGCTTCGACCAACGGCAATTGCCTGGTAGGGATCGCAGCTGCAAGGTAGTGGACGCAGGCGGCCCGGCGGAACACGACGGTTGATCAAAAAGCTAAGGACTGATTGGAAAGCTGAGGACCTTGAGCCGCTTGAGAACCTGAGCGGCCCAGAAACGTGAACAGCTCGAAAACGTGAACAGCTAGAGAATGTGAACAGCTCCAGAAGCCCCGCAACGCGATTTTGAGACGCATGTCGACTACGTTACCACAATCCGAAAACGAACAGGTCTCGCTGTCTGAATGGATCGCAACGCGTCTAAGAAATCGTAGACGCCGCATCCGAGCGTTTAAACGATCACAAGTTCGTTTTCGATTGACGCGCGAGGGGCTGCACTTCGTCGGCGTGCTGCTGTTCATCTTTTTCGGAGCGGTCATACGGGACATCAACCTGCTAATTCTCTTGGCGGGTGCCATGATCGGACTTCTGGTGCTCCAGTGGCGTTTCAACGTTCGAACGCTCGTCGGGGTCAAGGCCATCCGAACACTTCCGATGGCGTCTACTGTTGGTTCCGCGACGCAAGTGCTTGTACAGCTAGTCAATCCGAAACGTTGGCTGGGTTCGTGGCTGGTCTTGGTAGAAGATCCAATCCGGCGCATCGAGCCGGTCTTGGAAAAGTCGTCGGGCACCGGCTCATTGATTGTGGACGAAGTCAGACCAAGTGGGCAAAGTGAAGGGCGGTATGAACTTACCTTCCACGACCGGGGAAAATACGAAGTAGGGCCTTCGACCATCTCCACCCGCTTTCCAATCGGACTCGGGCGAGGTTGGCGGACACTTAACAACCAGACATCGATCACGGTCAGGCCGCGGCTCGGGAAATTGTTGCCCGAGAGCCGTCGACTTTTCCAGGTTGAATTGCAAGGTTCCGCGCTGGCATCCAGCAAGGCCGGAGTCAACGAAGCTGAGTTTTATGGCTTGCGTCCATGGGCGACCGGTGATTCCAAACGCTGGATCCACTGGCGAACTACAGCGCGGCTGGGTGAGTTGCAGGTGCGACAATTCGAACGTCAGCAACATCAGCAGTTGTGTGTATTGCTGGAACTACAGGACAGCGACACCCTTAGCGCTGAAAGCGTAGAGCTAGCCATCTCATTCCTGGCGACTTTGGCAACTACAAGTGTTGTTCACCAACGAGGCAAACTTGCGGTGGCCGTTAGTGGTAGTAGAAACTACACGTCACCCGCGATACAGAGCCCGATTTTGGTCGAAAACCTGTTGGATGAGCTGGCGACGATGACCGTCAGTCAGACACCCAATACCCACGCAGCACTCAGTGGTCTGGCGTTTGCACTGACGGCCAACCCCCATTTGATCGTGCTCAGTACTCGCCCTCAGCCTCCGGATTTCTTTCGGGCTGAGGACGGCAAAGACGCTACCGAAACTGCACAGCTGTTATCGCGTGTTTCGGTTCGCTGGCTAAACGTCGCAGAGGGTGAATTGGAGCCTTATTTCTCATGGACATCTCAAGAGTAAAGCGGCTTCGTCGCAGCCTGTCGATGCATTTTATCGTAATCGCATGGCTTACGGCGATGCTGGTTGCGACGGGCAGCCAATCATATTTCTTGCCAGGGCTGATTTTCTGTGTCGGAATCATTGCCTACATCTTCGTTGACACGCTTGAGTGGTTTGCACTGGGACGCATCGGTAGTTATTTCTTAATGACGCTGTCGACCTGTATCTCGATGGCCAGCTACATCTACTACACCGTTTACAACCCGAATGAAGCTGGCCAGCTGATGGCGGTTGCCAGTCTGCTGGTGTTTCCCGAGGCGGTGCTACTGCTGCAGAAGAAAAATTTACGGATCTTCG
>DNPC01000289.1 GCA_003501565.1 Planctomycetaceae bacterium
ATTCTTCTGCAGCGTCGCCAGGGCCCGCGTCGCTAGCGCCCGCGTCGGGAGTCGCAGGTGGCTGCTGGGTTGCAGATGCCTCTGCAGCTGGTTTGCCAATCTGACTCGTCGCTCGCTCGATGGCGGCCGCGTCAACACCCGCCGCAGCAAGCTCTTTCTTGAGTCGCTTCTGTTCTTCTGCGATACGTTCCGCTTCGTCGGCCCGCGTTTCGGCCTGGTCGACAATTGCGTCAACTTGGTCTTCTGACATATCGCCCATCTCCATCAGAGCATCAGGCTCAATGACGGAAAGATCATCGTATGACAGGTAGCCTTGTTCTACCAGAGCTTGAGCCAAGTCTTCGGTCATGCCTTCCAGTTCCATGAAGGCACCGACTGCTCGGTCAATCTGCTCTTCAAGCTCACCAGCCGTCATGATCTCAATGTCCCAGCCGACGAGCTTACTCGCGAGGCGGACGTTTTGCCCGAACTTCCCAATCGCTTGGGAAAGCTGGTCATCTTTCACCAGCACAATCGCGCGACCGATCATATCGCACAACAATACCTGTTCGACTTCAGCAGGTTGAAGGGCGCTGGGGATCAGGCCAAGCGGATCATCGGTCCAGCGGACGATATCAATTCTCTCGCCAGCCAACTCACTGGTTATGTTCTTGATGCGATTTCCACGCACTCCGACGCAAGCTCCGACGCAGTCCACACGCTGATCGGAAGAGTCTACGGCGACTTTGCTGCGGTGTCCCGGTTCACGGCTAATCGCTTTGATCTCGATCACGCCTTCGGAGATTTCGGGGATCTCCTGCTCGAACATCCTCTGAACGAGCTGTGGCTTGGTTCGGCTGAGGATGACTTTGACTCGGTTCCCGGCAGTTTTAACTTCATACACGACAGCCCGGATGCGGTCGCCGTTGTGATAAGTTTCGCCGGAAATTTGTTCGCCGCGGGGCAGGATGGCTTCCATATTGCCCATTTGGACGGTGGTTACGCCGCGATCACTCCGTTGGACCGTCCCGGTCACGAGTTGGCCCACCTGATCGCGCCATTCGTCGAACTGCGAGTCGCGTTCAGCTTCTTTGATCTTCTGAATGATGACTTGTTTGGCTGTTTGGGCACCGATACGCCCAACAACCTCTGCCTGGTCCAGCTCTTCGCCGTCACACGAAGCTCTCATTTCGCCGGATTCACGATCGATCGAGACGTCGACATCAGCTTCCTCGCCACGAAGCTTGCGCAAAGCGGTGACCATTGCCGATTCGATAGCAGTGAAGACAAGCTCACTGTCGATGTTCTTGTCGCGATGAAGCGAATCAACGAGCCTCAGGAGTTCGTTTGGATTCATGCGTTGCTGGCTTAAATATCAAGTGCGCAATCGAGTATGTGCGCGGTGGTCCCGTTCGGTCGAATCCCAAGACCGACAGGACTCAGTTTTCTACTAGAGTGCCAGCCAGACGAGCAAATCATCCGCAGGAGCTACCTGTTGCCCGCGCTGGGGAACCCACTTCGTAAAAAGTGGTGGGATCGACCCGTAAACCCACCGCAACTCGGTAAGTTCTACTTTAGCCCGATAATCCTAATGTCGCCGACCAAAGGTGTCAACGCGATCTGCTGTGGCGTCGTAAGTGCAGCAGCGTGGCGAAGTTCCAGTGTTGCAGTGCCAGGCGGCAAGAATCGTAACGGTGGCCTTAAGCGGCTGCGACAACAATACTAGCAGCTTGGCCTTGCTGTGAGAAACTGCTGTGCAGGCAGGCGGTTCCCGGAGCCGACTGGCTGGTAGCAGGTTGCCAGGTTACATGGTCGGCCGCTGAGTCCAAGTTGCGGATCGGGAAAAGCTGGCCATGCTGCATCGCCAAGACACTTGAAATAAGCTCTAAGGCTCCGCTGGCTGCACCCAAATTGCCTGTGTAGCTTTTCGTGCAGGCGACAGGCACATCCGGAAATGTTGCAAGAGCATCGGCGATTGCCAGCGATTCACTTTTGTCGATCTCCGGTACGCTATACCCCTGAGCATGCAAGTGCCACTGCTTGGGTAATCGCTCACCAGCTGAGGCGATCGCCGACTTAATCGATGCCGCCACGGCCATTCGCAGAAAGTCGCGGTCCCCCTTGGGGCCGATCATCGCGGCACCCTCTCCGATCACTTCCCCCCAGATTTTTGCGCCACGAGCTTGTGCGTGGTCCCAGGATTCGAGAACTAACGCACCGGCGCCTTCGCCGAGGACCATTCCATCTGCCGCAGCGTCAAACGGCCGAGCCATCGCTGCTGGGTCATCCTTTTCGGTCGCCAATTTCTCAATGTTGGTCATGTGCGACATGCGGAGAGGATGGATCCGACTACCGGTTGCACCAACGATCATAACGTCTGCCGCACCGCGCCGAATAATCGAGCTGGATTCCGCGATCGCGAGGTTCATGCTAGCTTCGCGAACCGTGATTGAGTTGTTTGGTCCTCGGAAATCGTTGTAGATCGAGACGTGGCTGTTGGGCATATTCGGGAGGTATTTGAGCAGCCAGAGCGGTTCGACCTTGTAGAGCCCTTGGTTGGGCCAGTCGCTGACGTCGAATTTGCCTGACTCCGAAATGCAGCTCTCTACGCCATCCACAAATTCTTCGGGCCGGGTCAGGATGTAATCGCAACCGAACAGGCAACCGCAGCGTTCGGCATCCCTGTCGGGTCCCAGACCGCAGTGGATAAGTGCTTTTTGGCTTGCCGCGACACCCATCTCAATTTCGCGGCACATTACTTTCATGTTTTTCTTGATCGAACGCTGGAGCTTCTTGTCCAGGTCGCCGTAGCAATCGATTTTGCCGTCGAAACCGCGAGCTTCACCACCAGAACGGAAGGGCAGGGAATCCGTTGGCGTCAACTCAATGGGCGCAACACCACTCTTTCCGGTGCTGAGGTTCGCCCACAAGGTTTCCAAATCGTCGCCTAGTGGGCTAACAATGCCCATTCCAGTGATCGCAATTCGAACCGGTTCAATCGCCATTGGAGTGTCTCGCAGCGGGCACGCGGAGCCAGGAACGCTCGTTTGCCACAAAGATGTTGGTTTTTACTCGAGCACGTATCAGACCGAAAAGCTTCGGTTTTTGCCACCCCCGTCGCGCGATCAACCAGCGCCTTGCGTTGTAGGCAGAGCTGAAGAAGCAACCGTCATTTGAAAGCTGGTCAGATTCTCGGGTTCGATAGCCTAGCAGGCGACCAGTTCGAGAGGTTTGGACTTTCGGATGCAGCCGAACCACATATCGATTGCGTGGTGTTAGTAACGGCCACGACTGAGCGGATTAGGGGTCGCCACACGCTCAGTGGCAGGGGGCTGACCAGGCGAAAGTCGTGCGTTCGCGTTACCGCGGTATTCGATCATCAGCAACGCGTCGGCACGTGAGCCAGTCGACGAAATCAGTCGGTCGAGGCCGAGCAGCCCGGTTCCTTGGCCCAGCAAGGTCGCATTAGCTTGGCCTTGGGGCGCTGCAACCACTCCGCAACTAAGTAGAAGTACTTGCTCGCTTGGCCATCGGAAACGTTCGTGCAATCGCCAGCTGGCAATTTGGGGCACATTGATCTGACCGGGGAATACCTGTCCGTTCTGAAGTGGCAGTTCTAGATTCACTTTGTTGAGTTTTTCAACTTGGTCGATATTGCATTTGATGACTAGGTCCACGGACTTACCGTCTAGGCTCATCAGTGGGCTGAGTTGCAACTGGTATCCCTCAGTGATTTCGGCAGTCGTCGGCATGTAGGGCGGCCAAGCTCCTGCAGCAACGCGGTAGTTGTCAATGAAATTCCGGCTGCGGACTTGCTGAAATGTTTGAGCCTGTCCATTGTGAACAACCATATCCAGCGCCGATATCTCACGGTAATCAGAGCGGCCACGCAATAGTGCCATCAGTAGAGCCGCGTTTTCTTTGCTCATCAAAAACGCCTGGACGCCGGGGGACTGCGCCTGAACAGTCGTTACCAGTGAGTGAGCGCGCGTACGCCAGTTCGCATTGCCCACGGCCATGATTCTTAAGCCAAACAGTTGTGGTTCTGTCGTTCCATTCACAAATCGTTCATAGACGCCCTTAACGACCTGGTGCATTTGTCTGTTGTGGTAGACTCGGAGCGTTTCACGGTCCGCATTGATAAATCCGAACGGATCGGTAAACCAGGCATCAGACCCTGTTTCTCGCAGCACCCAATCGATGATGGCTTGGTGCGGTCGGTCCACCTTGGCAAGTTCTTTGGTGTACGGCTTCAGATCGTATTCCTGCCATACCTGACCGGAGTCGCTGGGAAGGCGGGGCGGCGGCCCTGGCCGGGGATTTGCGAGTGGTGAAGCGGCTGCCGTGTTCTTCAGGCTAGGTGCATCGTCTTGGGCAAGTGCCGCGCCTGCCATACAGATAATGCACGCAAGCGTTAGCGAGTAAGCTGGAAATCGGAATTCAAGCATGATGGCACAGTGGGCTTGGTGGCACAGGGATCTGGGTGGCAAGGGGATCTTGGTGGCACAGGGATCTTGATGCCACAGGTGGCTTGATAGGAGGACGGTCAGGTGGCGAAGAGCTGAGCATGTCTACCTATTTCGGGGTACCTCGCGCTCTGACCATGATCGCTTATAGATGACACCGTTTGCTGAAGCCAAGTCCAGCTTTCATGCTAGCTAAATCGCAAGGCGCTTGACGGCGGCCGTTCGGCCATGAACACTGAACGCCAGGCGCCCCCACGAATCCAAGTTGCTCCCTGCAATTTTCCAACGCGATGCACTCCGAAAAACGACTAGACGACTCCGGGGATAAAAGTCAGCCAGCTGGCCGACTTGAAGGGGCCGATGCGCTAATCGCGCAGGGGTCTCGGGAGTTGCGAGCACTCAAGCTACAGGCGGAAGCAGCCAAAGCAGAAGCCGAGCGCGCAGAGTTAGAAGCCATACTGGGTGATGCGCGAGCCGGTAATACCGCCGCGCTTGCGGCGTGGTTGGCGTCTCGAACGGAAGAGCCGGCAGATTTAGCTGCCCATCCAGAATCGGGGCACAAGACGGGCAGTCAACTTGAACAGCCCGCCACCAGTACTTCCCAGAACACTTCCCAGAGCACTTCCAAGCGCCATGCACAAACTGGGTGGGACAGTCCGCGTGGAAGTCGTTTGCAAGCCGCGGCGCGAGCACGCTTGATCGAACTTACGCAGTCCAATGCAGCTCAGTCCAACCCAGCTCAGTCCCAGGCAGCCGATTCTCAGAGCATCCAGCCCCAGGGCATTAACTCTCGGCCATCTGGCGAGGCTACGCCGGATCTAGCTGCAAAGGCTCAAAACACCAGTTCGTCGCGCGAGACCGCCAAGAAAGTAACGCCCAATCCGAGCAAGGACGCGAAAGCGGGTGCTCAGTCTGGGGCTGAAAAAAAGGCACTTTCACAGCCAGAACATCGCACTGCAGCGAGCGTTGCCGTCTTGGAAGCCGTTGCTAAAGCGCTCGAAAACCACGATTCGGACGAATCACCAAGAGGACGGCGTTGGGTTGGACCCGTTGTTAGCCTGGTCGCCCATGTGCTGCTGCTGGTCGTGTTGGGTTTGGTGGTGCTGAAGGTTCCGTCGGATTCCGCCGGCGTTGCTCTGCAGTCCGCTTCCGCCGATCGGATTGAGCAAGTTGTTGAAGTCGTAGAGCAGAACGACGTGGAAGCTCCTGAGGAAACTGAGGTAGCGGAGCCAGCGAATGTCGTTGCCACGGCAGCTGATTCTTTAACAAGTGTCAACATCAGCGATTCTCTCGCCACCAGTTCGCTTGACCCTGGTCCTTTAGCGAGCGAGCAACTATCGGCGGCAGCGGCCTCCGCGTCAACGATGTCCGGCACCGGGAATGCGGCTAGTTTCTTTGGGGCGGCTGTCGGCGGAAATAATTTTTGCTACGTGATCGACGCCTCAGGAAGTATGCGCGGCGGACCTTGGGAAGCAGCCAAGTTCGAACTTCTGAAGTCGCTTGCGAGCCTGCAATCTGGGCAGCGCTATTACGTTATCTTCTTTAATCGTAAG
>DNPC01000294.1:0-3657 GCA_003501565.1 Planctomycetaceae bacterium
GAACGGCCGCTGGTGGCATCTTCACCGCCCGCTTGACCCGCCGAACCGCCGGAACCACCGCTGGTCAATGCGTTACGACGCATGTACTCCTGTGGACCAACATCGCTCCGCATCACCCCAGTGTACAGCCCGATTTCGGGGTAATATAGCCCATCGGTGTAGGGGATTAGATCGGCAGCTAGAAGCTCACGGCGTTCTAGCGATTCGACCATGCTCTTTCGCAGCATCGACTTCTTAGACTTTGCTGCGGCATCGCGTTGGCTCTTGCGATTACCAAACCATCGTGATTTGCGAGACTTCACGTTTTAGTCCTCTACTGGGTCGAACGGCCAATCAAGAGAAGCGTTTCAAGGTGTGGGGGGCAGCCCCTTGGCCGCCTAAGCCTTCCATGCCACCAGCTGAGGGGATCCATCCGAATCCATAGCTAAAGCGACATCTTTCCAGGTGAATTGCATCACAAAAGTGAGCGAATATGACGGTTAAGCCCTGCAATTCCGCTCATCAATGCAATACGTTTCACCCCTAAAGTCACCCGGAAAACAAGATAAGCCAGGTAGCTTAGGCAAAAAGGCAGTCTCGATTCTAATTCCGGTCCCCCACCTGTCAACGAATCGCGGTGGATCTAAGACGAACCGGGCCTGGGGCAAGTTCCAGGACTGTCCCAATTTTCACGATTACGAGGGTTATCCAAGCTGACCGACACGCGCGCTCGGGAGCTTGTGCGATGGGAATTCACCGCCCACGCGGCCAGGATCGTTGATTCATGAGTGCTAAGCCCACTTGCTGCGAGGTGAGCGTCGCCGTCTGGAGCGCACAAGCCACCGCCCATTCCATTGTGCCGGCGACAATTCTTATGAATACCGCTATGAGACCGGATACAATATGAGACCGGATACAATACGAACAGAAGAGCTGCTTAGCGAATCCCAGCTTTCTACTTTCACGTCCCTCGCAACCACAATTCGCCCAATCCACTACCCGTCCAACTTCTATTTTTAGTGCATGGATTTGGCGGCCTGGGCCTTCGGTTGAAGGACGATTCCATTTGGCGGATGCGGATCGACCCCCATGAACAGCAGACTTGCTCGAATCGCAGTGACAGCGGCCGCTCTGGCGGTGCTGGTATACGGCGCCTACCGACTTCGCGGAATGTTCGTCGGCGAAGATGTTTCCACCCAGGCGGCTACCTACTCGGTGGTGCGGCGGACCGTTGATGACCGCGCTGTAGAACGCGGCACAGTCGAAAGCCAGAAAACCGTCTACGGCAAATGCGAGCTCAATGGCCGCAATAAGATTGTCTTCATCGTTCCGGAGGGGACCGAGGTAAAAAAAGGAGACAGGGTCGCGGAGTTTGAACGCACTGAGACCCAGCAAGATATCGACCAGAAAAAAGTCGAAATCAACGAGGCGATCACAAAGCTCGACGAAGCAAAGCAAGCCATCAAGATTCAGTCCAACAAGAACCAGCAAGAGATCGACTCTGCCAAGACCGAATACGAGCTAGCTGTCCTGGATCTTGAGAAATACAAAGAAGGCGACTTCGTGGCAGAGAAGGCTGATTTGGAACGGGCGATCAAAGAGGCTGAGGCAGAGCTTGAAAAGGTCCGCGACGAGAAAAAGGGGATCGAGCTATTGGTCCGCAAGGGATTCCGGTCTGCCCAGCAACTGCGCGAATACGAGCTAATGGAGAACAAGACTGAGTTCGCACTGATCCGCGACCGTCAAAAACTTCGCGTCCTGATCGACTACGAACTTAGACGCAAACTGACCGAACTTCGTGCGAAAGTGGAAGACAGTCGTCGGAAGGTTGAACGGGCCGAAGACACTGCCAAAGCCGAAATGGCGAAAGCAGAAGCGGCGGTGTCGAATGCGGAAAACGGACTCAATATTCTGAAAGAACAGCTTAAGGAACTTGAGGCCCAGCTGGATAAATGCGTCTTGAAAGCTGAACAAGACGGTATCGTTGCGTACGCCAACGAACGTTGGTATTCGTCATCCGACCGCATTCGCGAAGGCACGGAGCTTTGGAATGGCGCGGACGTCTACTATCTGCCCGACATGTCGCGGATGCAAGTCAAAGCCAACGTACACGAATCGGTAGTGGATCGGATCAAGGAGGGACAAAAGGCCTCGATTCGACTCGATGCATTTTCGGACCGCAAACTGACTGGGACGGTGAAAAGCGTTGCCAACATGGCGGCGAGTACTTACACGGCGATTCAGCGATATGAAACGATCGTCCTGATCGATGAACTTCCGGAGGACTTGGCCATCAAGCCTGGTATGACGGCCGAAGTCGACATCCTGGTTGGCCGCTACGAGGATGTTATCGCTGTGCCAGTGAATGCGATCACTGAGCACTTTGAACAGTCGTACGTTTACGTCGTAGATGGTTCCAAAGTCGAGCGACGGCGAGTCGAGACTGGCCGGATGACACATTCGTTCGTTGAGATCAAAGAAGGGCTTGCCGAAGGTGACCAAGTCGCCTTGGATGCTTACCAACGCGGCCTGGAAGACTTCGCTGACAAGCAGCGCGATGAGAATTCCGCTGACGCTAATAACGAAGCTCCAGCGGTATCGTAACCCCCAACTTCCGATCAACGCACTCTCTTCCGCTGGCCGGTACAAGCTTCGCACTGCGGTGCGGAGTCCCCCTTTACTAGTTGTAAATTTAAGCTGCAAATCTATGTCCCTCGCGCGCTATCAAGCCATGTTTAGCACCGCTGTGCGCGGCGTGCTGATGCATAAATTGCGCTCGCTGCTAACGATTTTGGGGCTTGTATTTGGTGTGGCGAGCGTCATCGTGATGCTCGCGGTTGCCGAAGGGGCTAGCCAGCAGGCTCAGGCGCAAATCGAAGCTCTGGGCATCAAGAACATCATCGTTCGCGGCATTAAGCCGACCAATGTTGAAGAGAACGAAGACAGTTTTATCGATGATTATGGTTTGACCTACGGCGACCTGCGACGGATTCGCGAAACCATGGATGTCGTGAGCGTCACGCCGTTGCGCGAGTTCCAACAAGAGGTGCGATATGGGGCAGAAGCCTGTGATGGTCGTATTGTTGGCGTGGTACCGAGTTACTTCGAAGCCAATCGAATTGAAATCGTGCTCGGACGAAGCTTGGATGCGGCCGACCTCAATAACCGGACGAATGTCTGTGTAATCGGAGAGGAGATCGCTCGTACGATCTTTCCCGGTCGCTCGCCCTTGGGCAAATCGATTCAGGTCGCAAACGAGCACTTCTTTCGCATTGTGGGCGTTCAAGCGTACAAGACGCCTTCGGCAGGCGTGGGTTCAAGTCTGTCGGCACAGAATTTGAACTTGGATGTCGTAATCCCTCTCACGACCGATCGCAGCCGGATTGGCGACATCATCGAACGCCGCAACCAAGGGAGTTTTTCCAGACGCAAATTGGAGATCAGCCAGCTGACCATCGAAGTAGCCAGTCGATACGACGTCGAACCAACGGCGTCTGCGCTCGACGGATTACTCGCCAAGTTCCACCCTAGCGGTGACTACGCGATCACCGTGCCGCTCGACCTACTCAGGCAGGCGCAACAGACTCAGCGAATCTTCAACTTTGTGCTTGGCGCCACCGCTGCGATTTCGCTGCTGGTCGGGGGAATCGGCATCATGAATATCATGTTGGCTACCGT
>DNPC01000294.1:3727-4013 GCA_003501565.1 Planctomycetaceae bacterium
GAATATCATGTTGGCTACCGTTAGTGAACGCACACGCGAAATTGGCATTCGGCGTGCGCTAGGTGCCAAGCAGATGGATATCATCCTTCAGTTCCTGGTCGAAACGGCTTCGCTGTCCCTGTTTGGTACTTTAGTGGGAGTGGCCGTTGGGCTCGCAACACCCGCTGTTGTAACTTACATGTCCGGGATGGATACAGTTGTTACGGCCAGTAGTATTCTGATCGCTGCATTCGTTTCATTGACGGTGGGAATCGTGTTCGGAATCTACCCGGCCCGCCAAGCAGCT
>DNPC01000339.1 GCA_003501565.1 Planctomycetaceae bacterium
CCTCACATTCGACCCTCCCAAAGGGAGGGTAACCACGCCCACCCTCCCACCGGTCGCGAAGGGGAGGATGAGGTGTCAATTAGCTAGGCGGCTTTGCGATGCGTTGCTTCGGGGCAAATGAGGCCGAGAAGGCGATCGAATTCATCGGCATTGGCGAAACTGATAACAATTCGGCCACGTCCTTTGGAGGTTTGTTTAACCTCGGTCTTCGTGCCAAGTGCTAAGCGCAATTGCTGCTCAAGGGCGGCAACCTGAGGCGAAGCACCTTTGCGGCCAGGCTTCTTTGCGGGCTGGGCACCATCCTCAAGCTCCAGTTGCTCGGCAACACGACGTTCCGTCTCGCGAACGCTCCAGCCCTCTTCCTTGATCAAGTTCGCAAACGCATGCTGTTGATCCTCGTCGCCCAGTGGCAGGAGTGCTCGCGCGTGTCCGGCGGTTAGCTTGCCAGACTGGACCGCCTGCCGAACCTCTTGGGGCAATTCAAGCAGACGCATTAGGTTGGCGATCGTACTTCGGTCGATTTTCAGACGTTTCGCCAAATCGTCTTGGGTGCATCCGTGTTCGTCGATGTACCGGCGGAATGACATCGCCTTTTCTATCGGGTCGAGGTCTTTGCGCTGCAGATTCTCTACGATCGCAAGTTCTGCGACCAGGCGATCGTCCGCTTCGCGAATCTCGGCGCGAATCGTTTTCAGGCCCGCGTGGATCGCTGCACGCAGCCGTCGTTCACCGCTAATCAGTTGATATCGTTCACCAACCTTACGCACCAAAACGGGTTGTAGCTGTTTGTGTTCGCGAATGCTGGCTGCCAGCGACGCAATTTCCTCTTCGTTAAACTGCCGTCTTGGCTGAAAGGGGTTGTTGTCAATCTCGTATACGCTCAGTTCTAGCGCACCACTCGAAGTTCCCGCCTGCGATAACGGTACCGACCCCGTGACCGCTTTCTTCGCATCTACTTTGTCAGAGCGTTTCTTCTTGCCACTCTTGTTTTGCTGTTGGGAAGATGGTTGTTTGCCAGGCACTTTGGCGTTCGCACTCAAACCGGCGGGCGTGTCGCCGGTGGCACGAGTCGCCGTGCTGGGGGGCAAGGCTTGGCCAGAGTCAGGCGAACTTGCGGCCGAAGGGCTGGAAACTGAGCTGGCATCGCTAGCTTTCGGTGGCTGCTGCGAGAGTGCGGCGGCGGCGGCACGAGCGGCTGCGGCGGGTGAAGCTGCCTGGTTGGCAGGATCGACGACTCCGTCTTCCTCGAGCGGCGTACCTAGCAGAGCGGCCAATCCACGGCCGAGGCGGCGATCCTTAGTCACGTTCCAGTACCTCCATGCACAGTTCTAAATAGGCTCGGCTGCCACGACTGCGAGGGGCGTAGTCCATTACGCTCTGGCCGTGGCTGGGAGCTTCGGAGACGGCAACATCGCGAGGAATGACGGTATCAAAGACGATATCGCCAAAAAACTCACGGACTTCCGCATCGACTTCGTGGGTCAGCTCCAGCGTCGGATCATACATGGTCAGTAGGATTCCGCCAAAGGTCAATCTGCCGCTTCCTCGCTGCATAACGCTGCGAATTACGTGAATCATCTGGGTGAGTCCCTCCATGGCGTAGAATTCGCACTGGATGGGCATCAGCACTTCGGTACTCGCTCCCAGGGCGGCCTGAGTAAGCTGCCCGAGCGAAGGTGGACAGTCGATTAGCACAAAGTCGTAGTTGGCCATCCCAGTATCGAGGTTCTGCCGAAGTATCTGCGAATCGCTTTCTTCGCCACGCTCAATGCGATCTACGTCCACAAAACTGCGACTTCCGGGAAGCAGATCCAGATTTTCCCAGGTCGTTTGGACCAGGCTCTCCCGGACCGGCGTCGTAAGCAGCAACGGATGGCTGCCAGCCGGCGAATGCCCAACGCCGCTGGTTGCATTGCACTGCGGATCCAGGTCAATCAACAGCGTATGCTCACCCGCCTTGGCCAAACCAACGGACAAATTGACCGCCGTCGTGGTCTTCCCCACACCACCCTTTTGATTCGCAATACAAATGATTCGTGCCATAGATTCGATTGTCGCCAAATCGGCTGGGCAGATAAATGGCAGTTTAGTTGCTGCGCAAGTGCCGTGTTGCATTGTGCGTCCTGCACTTGGCCGCAACCGTTCTAGAACCGCCGTACTATCCGTTAGCGGCTCTAAGGGGTACCCTATTTGCCGGTAGATCGTCGAGAATTGTGCCGCAGATCGGCTCCGCGTTCGACCCAAAACCGTTTTTGCCAGCTTTAACCCAGCAGGAGATCTCTCAATGGCGCGACCCGTCACTTTGTTTACCGGACAGTGGGCAGACCTTCCTATCGACCACATGGCGAAGCTCACCAGCCAGTTCGGCTATGATGGGATCGAACTCGCTTGCTGGGGCGATCACTTCGAAGTCGACAAGGCGATGAGCGAAGATGATTACTTCACCAAGAAACGAGAGCTACTCGACGCCAATGGTCTCCAGTGCCACGCCATCAGTGCTCACTTGGTAGGGCAGGCGGTTTGTGACAACATCGACGAACGTCACCAAGCAATTTTGCCTGACTATGTATGGGGCGACGGCGATCCCGAAGGCGTTAATGAACGTGCGATCGAAGAATTGAAACAAACCGCACGAGCGGCTCAAAAGTTCGGCGTCGGCGTTGTCAATGGCTTCACTGGGTCGAGCATCTGGCACCTGCTTTATTCGTTCCCTCCGGTTCCCGAGTCGATGATCGAAGCGGGTTTCCAGCAGTTTGCCGACCGCTTTAATCCCATCATGGATGTCTTCAGTGAATGCGGAGTGAAATTCGCCCTGGAAGTCCACCCGACTGAAATTGCGTTTGATATCCACACCGCGAAACGAGCACTGGACGCCTTGGGTAATCGCGAGGAGTTCGGCTTCAACTTCGATCCTAGCCACTTGATCTGGCAAGGCGTGGATCCCGTTGAGTTTATTCGCGCGTTCCCGGATCGCATCTACCACGTCCATATCAAGGACGCCATCCAAACGCTCAACGGCACCAGTGGAATTCTCGCTAGTCACCTCAATTTCGGTGATCCACGTCGCGGCTGGGACTTCCGATCACCAGGCCGAGGTGGCGTGAATTTCGAAGAGATCATCCGTGCACTTAACGTCATTGATTACCAAGGTCCGTTGAGCATCGAGTGGGAAGACAGCGGCATGGAAAGGGAATTTGGCGCGGCGGAAGCTTGCCGGTTCACCAAGCAACTCGATTTCGCCCCCAGCAACCGTGCGTTCGATTCCGCTTTTGACGAAGCCGAACAGGCTTAAGAGCAAGAGAAGTAGCGCCCTTCCGATGGGAGCGGCGTAGTTGCAGGCTCGCTGCTGACGAATGTTGCGAGTGACACCGTGGTCTGTGTGCTGCCAGCATGCAGTGCCCTCGCAGGCTTATGGGCGATTGATAGAACGGGATTCACCCAAGCAACTGGCATTCATAAGCTCTGCACATCGTGCTTGCCCCGGCGATGTGCAGGCCAGCATTCATCTGTGTCGAAAGCCCCAGTTTTCAGCTTCGCAAACGTTGGTGCGCTTCTCCGTAAAACCCCATGACTGATCAAGCAATTACTCTGACTTTCAACGGTCGGCCGACCGAAGTCCCACGTGGCACAACAATCACACAATTGCTCGAAATCGGTGAAATCCGAGCCAGTGTGGTTGCCGTCGAACGGAACAAAGAAATCGTTCCTCGCGAACAGCACGCGACAACCGAAGTGGAAGCTGGCGACACGATTGAGGCCGTTACACTGGTAGGCGGCGGCTAGCGGCAGTGGCAGCGGCGAACCGTTTGAGCCCATACCGGCGACGGGATGCCACCGATACAATAGGTGCTGAACGCTTCAGTACAAGTAGCTAAATGTCCGCGGCAGCGGCATCTGATCTACGTAACACCTCTATGTCGCCCAGCCCCCTCAAACTGTGAACTCTTCAACTGCACCGCCGGTCACCGGCTCCGATCAACTGGCTGCTCCGATTCCGCCTGACTACCCGCTTAGAATCGGTGAAATCCAGCTCGACAGCCGCCTAATCATCGGAACGGGCAAGTACGACACGCTCGAGCTCATGCGTGATTCGCTTGAGGTCTCCGGTTCACAAGCGATAACCGTCGCCGTTCGTCGTGAAAAGATGTACGATCGCAGCGGTCAGAACATTCTCGACTACATCGACCCCGAGAAATACCTGCTGCTGCCTAATACGGCCGGTTGTTACACCGCGGAAGACGCAGTGCGCGTCGCGAAACTAGGACGCGAGATTTTGCGAGCCCTCAATAACCCCGGTGCAGACTGGGTCAAACTGGAGGTCCTCGGCGATAGCAAAACGTTGCTACCGGATCCAATTGCAACAGTCGAAGCGTGCCACGGCTTGGTCGAAGCGGGCTTTCAAGTCCTGTGCTACACCAGCGATGATCCAATTGTTGCTAAGCGGCTCAAGGCAGCGGGAGCTGCTAGCGTGATGCCGGCGGGAAGCCCAATCGGCAGCGGCCAGGGAATCCTCAATCCGAACAATCTGCGCATCATTCTCGAATACCTCAAAGAAGATGACCCGACATATCCGGTTATCGTCGACGCGGGCGTCGGTACAGCCAGTGACGTGGCTGTTGCGATGGAACTAGGGGCTGACGGCGTGTTGCTAAACTCCGCAATTGCTCACGCTCGTGATCCACGCCGCATGGCGATGGCGATGAAGTACGCTACGCTAGCGGGCCGCGATGCATATCTGTCCGGCCGCATTCCACGTCGCCTGTACGCAACCGCGAGTAGTCCCGAAGAGGGCGTCATCACGACACGTCCTTGGTAGTTCGGGTTCATTGTAAGTTAGATCGATCACGCACGGAACATTCTTATGCACTCGAGCTCAGGCCGCTGGTTGTTTCGACCACCTACGAAGATAGCCGTATTGTCGAGTCTCGTATCCTGCATCTTTGTGTTTGGCGCGTGCAACGAACGGCGGCAACCAACCAGCGCTCTAAATGCTAGCTCCAAAGACTCCAGCAAGCCCCCAAAAGCACCCGACGCAAACCGAGCGGCGCCAACGCAACCGGAGAATCCACGGCCGAAGTCCTCCAGTCCCGCTAAGGCTGCCGTTCCCGCAAAGGCCGCCGGTGATGCGCCGCTTGCGGGACAACTTGAATCCGTCGGAGCAACCGTCAAGCTCGTCGACGGAGCTATCCGAGAACTGACCTTCCGCGATACGCCGGCTAGCGATCAGGCAGCAGCTCTTGCTATCCAGGCAAAGAGGCTTACAAAGCTCGCAATCTACAACAGCGATCTAACCGCTACTGGCTGGGAAACGCTCAGTGAACTGGGGACGCTTGAGCACCTGGACCTCCGCGGCTGCAAGATTGATAACGCGAGTCTCAAAACTCTGGCAAGTGAGATGCCGCGTTTGCGCTCTCTGCGATTGTTTGGAAAAGGTGGCAAAACCGAAGTCGACGACGACGGATTGGGATTTCTGGCGACGTGCCCCGACTTGAAGGTCCTGGCAGTTGATCACTTATGGGTAAGCGTCGATACGCTTGCCGTCTTACCATCTGGAATACTGGAATTGTATGCGGCAAAAACACTTGTCGACGACGAAGCCCTCGAGGTGATTGCTCGAAAACTTCCGAATCTGAAGAAGCTGCGTTCGGCGGGCAACAGCATCTCGGACACAGGCTTGGAAAACTTGGCAGCGCTGCCTTTGGAGGAATTGGATTTGAGCGAATGTCAGCAGTTCAGCGACGCTGGGCTCGAGTCGATAGGCAAAATCAAAACACTAAAGAAGCTAAACCTCTGGCGAACTCCAACAACTGATGCTGGAATCGGACATCTCACCAGCTTGGTGAACCTACTGTGGCTGAATCTCGACAATATCGCGTTGTCCGATAGCGGCCTAGAGTCACTGACTGCCATGAAGCAGCTAAATTTCTTGCACCTGGGATCGACGCAAGTCACTGATGCCGGCATGAAACACTTGGTTGAGCTCGATGCATTGAACGACCTGCGAGTCACGCGCACCGCCGTGACCGAAGATGGCGTCCAACAGATTCGAGACGCCAATCCAGACATCAAGATTCAACTGAAATATATCGAAGGCCAGTAGCGATCGCCCGCCTGAGAGACGGCCAGACGGCCAGACGGACAACCAGCAGTCCCGTAGGGACAATAGAAGCCAGTCCCAATTGCTGCAACTATTCCCAAGGGCGGCCCCTTACATGCCACTCTCCCAATGCTCCGGAAGTTTGGTTTCCTAACACTTTTTAACACCAAGAATTGAAAACGCATTAGTATGACGGATCAGAACACAGACCCAAAGCCTTGGAACACACCAATGAGCCCCGAGCGGTTCGGCACGATGCGCGAGATCTTGGCGGCCCCCAGTCCGATTGGGCTGGAAGCAGCCATGACACGCGGTGTCCTTGAGCCGTACTTAAACAAACACTCGCTCGACGCTTGGAAGGTCCACTCTTTCAAAGGCAACGCGGGCATCGTCCTCGACACTGCCCCCGATCAAGACGATGCATTCACGGTGATGATTATCGGTCATGCCGACAAAATCCGGATGCAAGTTCGTAGCATCGGCGACGATGGTAAGATCTGGGTTAACAGTGATTCGATGCTGCCAACAACCCTGCTGGGGCACAAAGTGGCTCTCTTCTGCGAGGACCCGAATGCTCTTGGCAATTGGCGATGCCTGAAAGGTGGCACCATCGAAGCCATTGGCGCCATTCACTTTGCGGATGCAAAAGTTCGGTCCGGTGATTCAGGCATCAAACCGAACATGCTATACCTCGAACTGCATATACACGGCGAAAACAAGAAGGAGCAAGTGGAAGCACTTGGGATCCGGCCTGGCGATCCCATCTTGCTCGACCGACCGATTGAGCCGGGGTTTTCCCCAAACACATTCAGTGGTGCTTACCTGGACAATGGCCTTGGATGTTTTGTGGCCGCAGAAGTCGCCAGATTGCTAGCCGAAAAAGGCGGGCTCAAGAACGTCCGCTATTTGGCAGCAATGGCTTCCCACGAAGAAATCGGCCGATTCGGAAGCCGCGTACTTGTCGAACATTTCCGGCCCGAAGTATCCATCGCCGTGGACGTTGCTCATGACTTCGATGCGGCCCCAGGCATCAGCGACCGTCGTTACGAGCCACTTTCGATGGGATCCGGTTTCACACTCACCCATGGTTCGATCTGTAGTGCTAGCCTGAATTCGATGATTACGCAAATCGGCGGCGAACACGGTATCCCGATTCAACACGAACTCGCCGGCCGCGATACCGGGACTGACGCGATGGCTGCCGTCCTGGCAGCAGTTGATTCTGCAGCTGCGTCGATCGGGCTACCGATTCGCAACATGCACACGATTTCTGAGTCCGGTCACACTTTCGACGTCGATGCTGCAATCTACGGGTTGTTTCATCTGTTGTGCCACATGGATGAGATGAATGGCGGCAAGGGCATCACCGCTGCTGACCTGCAAGACGGACACCCACGACTAGACAACAGTAGCCCGCTCGGTCACCAGGAAGCAAGCTCCGATTAGCGGCGAAAGCGTAGCGACTGCCATCAGAGGCAGCAGCTGTTTAGTTGCCACTACCAAGTCCGCCCGCGCGGCGGCTTTGGCATTGCACGGCTTTGGCATTGCACGGCGCTGGCCGGACAGGCTCTACCTTTAGCAAATAGGCTACGCACCTGAGATGACGACTCCGGCGATGAGCAGCAGGTAGCCGCCTATGCAGAAGACGTGGATGACGAGACTTGCGATACCCATGTAGTAGCCAACTTGGATCAGCCCTTTGTTGGCCGGATCATGGAGTCCTGCGTCGATATCTTTCAGGGCACGACCTCCAATGACAACGGCAAAGATCCCGCAAATGAAGCAAGCCAGGAAAGACAAGATCCCCATCGCTAACACCAGGCCACTCTGATCCGGCTTGGCATAGTTCTTAACTCCTTGGTAGGTCACACCGCCAACGGAGGTGCCAGAAGCAAACGGATTCGCATTGCCACTCACCGACGACGCAGCGGTCGCTGCGCGAAATTGAGTGGCGGGAATCCAATCCC
>DNPC01000807.1 GCA_003501565.1 Planctomycetaceae bacterium
TCACCTGTCTCCTTCCGCTCTATTGGAATTTTCTTCTGGATTTCTTGCTGGCGGTAGCTAATCTCGATAGCGTCGGTCATGCAGTGAGTGCTACTTGACCGCTGTCCACGGAGCCGATTCCAACACCTTCAAGAGGCACACCATGAATTTCGCCCGAATCCTAGTTGCTGTCGTTTCAGCAGCCGCACTCGCAGCATTTGCCCCAGAACTTGATGCCGCTGACTGCGATATCGTCGCCGCATACTGTCCAGCCGACGACTACTATTACGATATATGTGCCACATGCACGGACGGTGATTGCTGGGATGAATTGATGGCAGCAATAGCTGCAGCAGGAATGTCGTACGAAGGAGACGAGTCTGTCGGACAGGGGCCTTCTACATGCTTCGACGAACCATGCGCCAGCGGAAACCCAAGTTGTCCGGGATTGCAGCTGTACGATGTTAGTGCTCCATGGCGTGTCGGCGTCCACGTGGTCTGTTGCAACGGGCATGTGGTCAAGGCCGCGGCGGTCGGAAGCTCGTATTGCGAGGCTTTGGCGAAAGCAAAAGCAACAGCCTTTCGGCTGGCTAAGAAGAAATGCTGTTGCTGCACTCAAAACAAGGGCATTCGCTGCTACTACGTAAAGATTCTTTCTGCACCGGCGGATAAGTGCTGCTATTCGAGCAAGAAGAAAAGAGGATTGTGTGGACTTCTGGGGCGGATAAGGCGTCGTTAAGCCTCTTACTCGACAAAGGTAAGTCCCACTCGCTCAAGTTCTTGTTTTTCAAGTGGGCGAGGGGAAACCTGTTCGGTGTATTTTAGTGGATCTTTGGGGACCCTACGCACACCGCTGTCGTCCAGTACGAGAATCCATTCACAATTTGGCCGCGTTGTCTGCCAGTTTTCCAAGTTCATCGTTGCTTCCTTGCCAATCGAACGGCTCGGTACATAGAGTGTTCGAGCACCGGTCGTGCTTTCCCAACCGACGACGTGGCCGTGGACGTTTCCCCAGAACTGCTGTCCGCCGCTCGGTCCCAACAAACCAAGCACCGTATCAGCACTTCGGTTCTGCGACATTTGCTTAAAGTCAGCAAGCTGATACACACCAACGCGACCGAAAGTATTGAGCAAAGCGAAATTGCGTCCTCCATCAGTGAAGATGGCATTCACTGACCTCCCAGGAATTCTCAGGCTCCTAAGTTTCCCGCTCGCTATTTCGATGACACTCAGATCCACCTGACTTTCACGATTGGTTGATGCACGGAACTTGCGAGAAGGTGCAGGAATGACGGGCCACTTTCCATTGCATACGAGAATAGTCTTGCAGTCAGGGGAAAGACATACGTGATGCACGTCCGTTTGAAATTGATAGTCGTTTGACTTGGCAGTCCGCAGGTCCCAACGTCGGACAGATTTCGTCCCCACAATCGCAAGTGCTGTGAAGTTATCAGGACCGATTTGAAGTTGGGTAACAGTTTGATTATTTTCGAGCTCAGAGATCAGCGTTTGTGTATCCATATCCCATTGCTGCACTCGGCCGGATTCACTAGCCAAGAGTAATAGCTTCTTGTCTGGAGAAACGGTGGCCAATGCGGGGAGGAATTTTGCTGTCTTTACCGGCGTCTGCCTGGCAAGTCCGACATTGTGTTTGAGAATCGTACCGTCGGAGCCCACTGAGATCGCGCCTAAGCCAGATTCAGTGAAAAACGCAGCGAGGATATTGGATGAATGCCCCCGCAGGCGGCTAATGATCTTCTCAGACTCGAGTTCTACAACATCCATACCGCTGGAACGGGCTGAGCTGATCAGCCCGTTCTCTCCGAATGTTTCCAGGGAGATTAGGTTGCCATTGAGCGGCACTTGCTCTTCGGAATCCTTTCGGTCGAGGCTCCACTTTATCAAAGATGCTTGGCGGTCATGCGATGACTCATTGATGGCATTCGCGGGATAACGAATTGTTGCCAATAGGATAAGGTTGTCGTTGAGGATCCCTATGCAAGACGTTGGCTGCAGTGTGATGCTATGAACTTGGTCGCCTTGAAATTTCCAAACGAAAGCCCCGGATTTAAGTGATGCAACCGCACACCAGTTCCCGTTCTGCTCGACCTCAAGACTGCTTACGCCGTCGCATTCGTGTTTGGCTAGCAACTCGCCAGTGCCACTATCCCACAAACGGATGGCTTTTCCTTGTAGACTACCGTAGGTGAGTAGGCGTCCGCTGTTTCCAATAAAGCGGGCATTGGTCAGTTCATCGTCTGTCTTCAGTACAACTGAAGACTCTCGAGATTGCAGGCTGTAAGTGTGAGCTCTGTTCTGCTTAGTAACGGCTACTAGACTGTCAGTCGTTTCGTCGTAATCAAGATCGACAATATGTGCGCCAAATGCAGCAAGTTGGTCGTGTTCGTACGGATCGGACAAATCATGTTGTCGGAGTTCGCCATTTTTCATCCCTGCAAACAGGAGCTGTCTGTCACGAGACAGTACAAAACAACTGGCCGAGTCTTCCAAACTGTTGAGCGACTCAAGATGTCCGGTTCGCCAATTCCACAGAGTCATCAGCCCCGATTTGGTTAGACAAAGCAAACGCTCACCATCCAAATCTAAAGCTTCCCGCAAACCGGCAGTAAAAGACGTAGTCGAAGCGACCGACTTGGCGGATGTGGCGTCCCAGATCGTCGTCTTCCCTGATTGATGGGTCACAAACTGGTTTCCGCCAATCGTAGCAATCATCTCTCCGGAGAGTTTGACTTCAGTTTGTTCTAGGTTTGACGTACGTCGGACTGTAGTCTGGATGTCAGTCACGGGACCGAATAGAGCGAACCTCCCATCAACCGAGAAGTCCGTGAAGGGCTTCGTGCGACCAATGATTGACGGGTACGTCCGACGGTCCGCGTCAGTTTGGATATCCCAGTAACGGATCGTTTGATCATATCCTACACTGGCAAATGCGCCCTCTGAGGGATGACCGGCAAGGCTGGCTATCCAGTCCTCGTGTCCTCGGAATTCAGCTACTTTATCTCCAGACTGCATGTCAACGACCGAGATTGAATTGCCGAGCGCCGATGCAACGAACCGGTCGTCGTTGCATAAGGTATATACAGTAACGCGGCGGTCGAGTTCGACTGAGCTAACAACATGAGTGGATTGAACGTCAACAATCTTCAACAGTCGACTGCCACGTAAAAGAAGTGAGTTACTGGCAGCAACTGCCCTGGCTTCGATCTCCGGGTAAAAAGTCTTCGCGTCAGCAGCGTCTGCTTGGATCGGGCAGACTACTGTTCCCTGTGGTCCCGTGATTACAAAATAGTTGTTGCCGGTCAGAAAGAAGGGCGTACACGCCTGTGGAAACTCGGTTTCGTAATCTAGAGTTCTTATGCGTTGACCATCGGTAGCCCAAATCGTCGCCTTGCCGTCGCTGGTCCAGACTGCGATGAATTTCCCATCATCGCTAAACAAGCAAGATAATACATCGGCGGTGTGATTCGCCAGAAGGTATTGGAGGCTGCCATCCTCGACGCTGTAAACTCCGGCACTCCGATTCGCTGCAGGAAGGACCACCTGTGTTCCTCCTGGCGAAAAACTCGCAGCGCTCGGCTCATAGGAATCAACTGAGCAGACAATTCTTGCCAGGAGTTTCCCTTTGGGGCGAGTCGCCCACAGAGTCAGCACCGATTCGGAGGTCGCTTGCTGCTCGCCGGAATACTCGGTTCTGTCGTCTTCGGCAGTACTCTCCTCAACCAACAAAAAACGCCCGTCGCTGCTAACAGCATTTGCTCCACTTCCTCCGGGAACACTGGTCGATAAGTCGACTTGCCCGTCAGGGAAGGTAAACCTAGTAAACTCGATTCCAGATCGGGTGGCGGCGAGTAGCTCCACAAACTCTCCGTTCTGGTCATAACGTAGGTTAATCGGTTTCGAATCGCCAAGTTGTAGCGTTTTTCGTTCATGCAGCTCATGTGTAGCGGACAGCATCACTTGATTAGCTTCGTA
This sequence comes from Planctomycetaceae bacterium, assembly GCA_003501565.1. Taxonomy (GTDB): domain Bacteria; phylum Planctomycetota; class Planctomycetia; order Pirellulales; family Pirellulaceae; genus Aureliella. Next base: position 3,973 of record DNPC01000807.1, read on the forward strand.
GCTGGGCTTAATCTCTCCGCTCTTTCTTGCGAGCATAAGAGCACGGCCAGGATTGTTTCGTAGCTCACTTTGGGCGGCGTACCTGAATCTTTGAGAATCAATCTCACGTGTTACTTCCTTGTTCCGAGAAATCCTCTGTTCATTTTCTTCAAGTCGTTCTTGCTTGATCCTCCCATTCGACACGGCCGCCCAAACTGCGACGCTCAAAGCAAGCAAGATTGTTGAAGTTGAAGCTGCAAGCGTCCCTATGACACCTGGTCGCACATAGAGCCAGTCTCGAAGATGCTTCCACCGGCTCGTCCGTCGGGTATCGAAGGCGACACCATCGAAGAATTTGCGTAGATCAGACGCAAGTTCATCCGCTGTTTGGTACCTATCTGCCGGATTTCGCTCGGTTGCTTTGCATACTATCGTTTCAAAGTCTCTCGGTAGCCTTGCGTTGTGTTTGCGAACTGGAATGGGGCGCTCGAGTGTCAATTCCCGTAGGATTTCGGCTGCAGAGCGCCCACGGCATGCATGTCGAAGTGTCGCAAGTTCGTAAAGTGTAACGCCCAGGGAGTAGATGTCCGTCCTGTTATCGATAAATGCTCGTTGTCCGGAAGCTTGTTCAGGACTCATGTAGCGAAGTGTCCCAATGACGTCGCCTGTTCTTGTGAGCGAACCTGAGTCTCGCAATAGTGCCAATCCGAAATCCGTGATCCAGACCTTACCTTCTGTGTCCAACATCAAATTGGCTGGCTTGATGTCGCGATGAATGACTCCCTGTTCGTGAGCATGAAACAGCGCGTCTGCGGCATGAATTCCAATCATTGCAACAGATCTCGCTAGCGACTCTGCTGAACGACGCCCGCTTTGCCCCATACTCGCGGAGTAATGCTCCGACGATAACTCAATTTTGCTACTGGACCGCCCACTGCTTTCTTGTGGTTCTCCTTTCGGGGCGTTATTCAAATCCGGTGTTGTGTCTTGAATTCCGCCACCGCGATTTTGCATCTTTAAAGTGTCACGCACCGAATCCAAGAGCCGTGCAAAATCTACACCATCAATCAATTGCATCGAAAGAAAGTGGGTGCCGTTCTCAACACCGACGTTGTAAATCGGAACGATATGATCGTGCGTCAGCCGTGCCGCTGCTTGGGCTTCCTTTCGGAAACGCAGGATCTGCGAATCGCTCGGGTGGCCAGAGCTTAGTAGAACTTTGATCGCGACCTTTCGTCCAAGCTCTTTTTCAGTCGCCGCAAAAACCGCCCCCATGCCGCCGCGTCCTATTTCATGAGCAATCTCATACCCAGCAAAATCGTTCGGCAATTCAATGGTCTTCCGTCCATTAGGCCCTTCTGTAGAAGCAGACTTGACGGCATCTGGAACCGACGAATCGAACATCTTCGATGGGGAAACGGAGATCGTTTCAAAAGTGTCTTCTTGGTCCACTTCCAACCTCGATGTAAGTTCTTGATTTTAGTTTTGCCAACAAGCGAGAGATTGGAGTTTCCGCGTTTAACGCTCCAGACCCTTCTGACCTTCAATCCTAACGGAAAACGAAACCATCCGCGAACCTTGAACGAGAGGACACGCGAATTCGAAAAACGAGGCAAATGTTGCATGAGTGCATGCGGTTGCCGTTCCAGAACCGAGCACATTTCTTGTGTCAAGTGCATTTGCATTATTCCTGTAGAGACGCCGTTCGCGTAGAACCTACCTATCACAATCTGCACAGACTCGTTAACTGATTCCGTTCTCACCAACGTCCGATAAGTAGCGGCTCGATGGCCTGGCACCAACCCCGAGGCGATGAAATATTTCACAGCGATCTAGATTTGGCGGTAAAGCGTTTTTTTTCCGCATCACGGATGCTTCGTCTACCAAACATGGGCGTTGCCCCGGGAGAAAGGGCTTATTGGTTCGAAGAAGTCTGAATTGTGGGCAAGCCCGCCCGAGAATGCAAACACCCCGTCGGCTCTGCCAACGAAGGCTGGCGCCGCAAAGACCTTGTTGTCCAGGGTATCACCAAAGAAAAGGAGCCAGCGGTTACGCCCGAGTGACCACTGGCTCCGAGAAGTGGACTGCTCCACTGATGGTATCCTACGCTTTTATCTAAGTTAATGCAAACCTTTTACATATCGGCTCCAGGTGCCTCGCAATTGACTGACATTTCTTCCCTGCCTCGACGCGAAGTTGGATTAGACGTAGATTCCAACGTGTTGGCGGGCAGTCACTTGCGTTGGCGAGTTTGGACTTTTGACTCTGAAATAAGCACTCAATCGTGCGTGTTCCGAGTGCTGCCAGGAAACGACTTTGCATGCTACTCCATCAACATTGGAACTTCCTACGAGTTTTTGGGGCATTGATTCCCTGGTCAGCAAAGTACGAATCGCCAAACATAAACATGTAAAACGCTGCGTTGCCGTTTGCATGACTTTGCCCTAATAATTCCATTTCATTTGATTCACCATGAGCTTCCCACCAATCACCTTTCGCGTCGAACCAATAGGATCCGTTGACCGTCGAATAGACTGTCGAGTTTGACGGCCCTTTCTTGGAGTGTCTAGTTTCCGAAATTGCCAGGAGCGTCTTTTCCGCTAAACGCTTGAGACTGCATTGTGAGATACTAGAAGCTGGAGTCACCATTTTTCCACCAATGGACTCTACTTCCAGTTTGCAAGTCAATGATTCAAGCTGTCGGATTTGGGCGGAAGACTCGGAAATGATCTCGTCAGGCCCTCCTTGAGCAAATGCGCCCGCAGTAAACGATACAAGCACCAGAAGAAGTGCTAAAGAGCTACCTAGTTTGAAGTTTCGCAATGGATTTCCTTCCAATTCTTTTGCAAGAAGTCCCTTCCTGCCAGCTGTGAACCTAGTTGGCATGCAACTTCTCTGGAGAGTCCTATCGTTGGTTTTGTGATCTAAAGCATATAAAGGGAAATTCTATTTCCTCTACGTCCTTTGGCCTGGTGTAGTGTTGACCGATCCAGTGAAGAACACGGCCTTGAATCTGGTCAACCCTATGCGTTCTGAATGCTGATTCTATGGCGAGTGATTCTCGGACTCATAATTGCCGGTGCCTTTCAGTTAGCATTGTTACCTGCTTATGTGCCGACCTTTGATTGATTTGCCATACCAAGCGAAAATGAGTACCTCAACAAACTCATGCAAGATAGTCCAAGACACATCCAAGCAAATGTGTCACCTACATAGGCGTAAGGTGTGGTCACTCCCTCCAGCGAAGCCTCGCATCGCAAGACACTGCTTTCCAGTCGATCGGTAAGCTGACTGGTGTGCACACGGCCGTAGGGGTCGCTCAAAGAAGAAACGCCATCCTTGGTAGGACGAATTACCCAACATCCATTCTCGATACCACGCAGACGAGCCATACGCGAGTGTGTTGGACCAGCTTCTGTCCAGTCGTTCGACGGGGCAAGAATCGCATCCGTCTCTGCGTCTACGCTTGCAACAATCTGAGGAAAGTCCATGTCGAAGCATATGGCGGCCGAAAAAGGATTCTGCGAGCAGCTCACCTCTCATCCAGCGCTAATGCCTTGGAATCTGCCTTCGTCGGAGCCATTCGTCGCTCGCTCACGCAAGAGTTACAGGCACATGGTCAAGACCATTGAAAGTGGAGTCGTGCTCACCAACGTCTGTCTAGAAGAAAAGGCTTGCTTAGCATCAAGTCTGTGTAGGTACAGTTTGCTCCACTCCGTCGAACCGCCAAGTGCTGACCTGCATTCTAGATGGTGCGGGGAGGACCGTAGGCGATGGCGGTCGATACCCGATCATTTCTCTGGGTGTAACCCACTATGAGGAAGATCCGGACTCCAACCTGTTGTTACGAATCTCGCGTTGCTTCCGTCACGGCTGACCGACCAGATTGATAGGCCGTGTTCTTTTGCCTCCGCAAATTTCTCCCGGTCATCACCCTTCGGAAGATAACGCGAAAAGAGAACATCGTTTCCATCGGGCGACCAGCAAATTGGCCCCCTAATTCCATCCTCGTAGTCTGCCACCTTGTGCGATGATGCTGTATCCAGGTCGAAGACGAAAATTTTTGACAATAGTCGCATCATTCGCCCCCGCGAAAGTTCATCGTCTCCGACCATATTTGGCGCGTACATGTTTTGGGGATCAAATGCTTCGATCGCAATCTCGCTTCTGGTCGGTGAATAGCGAGCACTACTTACCTGCAAATCACCAAGTCCCAAGTCGATCGGTTTGAGGAACTGCAAGGCTGTCTTTACGGTCCACTCTGGGTCGTACTCTGTTTGCTGCTTCGCCAGTAATGCGTCGCTTAACTGGAACTCAAAGAGTTCCACGATGACTTTTGGAGCAAATTCTCGGCGGGCAATCAACAATCGCTTGCCATCAGGCGACCAATCAAGGACGATCCAGTTGCCCTTTTGCTCGAACAGCGGATTGAAGTTTGAACCATCAATACCGGATACAAAGATCTCGGTGCACACCGGTCTGTTCTGAAGGATCCCATGATAGTTGCTCCGGGACAGCACGGAGTATGCGATTTGCTTACTGTCCGGGGACCAGGCAAACTCTTCGTGCGAATCGGGACTTACGATTCGCGTCCACGTTCCCGCGAGGTCGCCGACAACCAACACCGGCCGTAGAGTACCCCTGTATTCCGACAATGGCTTACCCGTTTCATAAACCCATGAAGCAAAACAAGTCCCATCAGGACTTTGCCTTGTCCAGTGTGGTTCGCGAAACATCACATATGAATCGTTGAACGAGGGAATGTCGGTAACAGGGCCACCAAAAATCGGCAGCGGGTCCGTGCCGTCCGGCTTAGCCGCATACAGCAGATTTTCCCCCGATCGGTGTGACAGAAATGTGAGCACCATCTCCGATTGTTTTTCAGTCGGCGGCTGTGCGTAGGCTATAACCGTTGCTGGAAATGATATTGCCGCAAAGGCGATTTGGAAGTGGATTTGGCTCACGGTCGAATCCAATAAGGGAGATAACTTACAACTCTCGTGCCCGTAGAATGATTTTCTAGTCTACTTGATATAGCTGGTCTAATGGGCTGCTCGATCTGTCGATTTCCGCCTATTCTTCTCGAATGTAGAGTTGGTGGAAGTTTTCGCGTTTTGGAGTAATCGAAACGGTGGTAGTGGCGTAGGCGGCAAGGCTTTCGTCACTCCGGCTCCGATTCCGCGATCGTGCGGCGCTCAGGTTGCTCGCCAGAAGAGCCTATCCGCACGACTGCGGTTAGCTGTGGTCTCAACGAGCCTCAGGCAACTCTTGGTTGGGTTCGTCGAGCCACTGTGCGGCGCTGACGATCTTCTTCGAGCGCGGTCACGTTCTGCTGTGATCACGTTCTCCATTCCGGCCAGTTCTCGAAAAGTGATCTAAATGCGAAACCATGCCCCAAGGCTCAACCTGCAGCGGAGTGCTACCGCTTTCAAGCTTTAGGCCTCTCAAGTTGCCCAGCCCGGATTACGTAATCTTCGTTTGAGGCAGTAGCGAGAACTTGGCGTATCGGAAAATGGCCAAGCGCACGAGTTCACTGCGCTTTCACTGCGCTTTCACTGCGCTTTCACTGCGCTTTGTTAGCCCTCAAGCTTCCTAGGCAAACTTGCAGTTGGCGTGTTGTCCTGTTTGGGCTTTAGCTCGCTTTGCCCGGTCCTATCGAACTAAACAGCTGTTGGCAGATTTGCCGCCAAGTTAGTATCTAGACCACGTTTGCACTAGGCGTATGCTGCCATTAATCAACTCTCTATATCTCGAATTGTTACCGCTTTCTTTCAATTTTTCTAAGTGTGACTGTGACCGCGTCGTCTTCTGGTGTTCAAACAAAGTCCTTGTTGATACAAAGCGCAATGTATCAATACCTTGCGTCGAAGAACTCGCTAATGCGTCTGTCTAGTCTGGTTCAGACCTGAACTTTAGATAGAGGTTAGTCACCCCCGTGAAACAAGGTTTCACGAAGGGATATTGGTTTTTCGCAATTTGGGATTGCGATCTGTACAATTCACAGAAGTTCGTCAGTGGATTACTACGCAGAGTGTGCGTGAATAATGCGATTGCACTTATTCTGTCACATTGTGCAATGATGTGGAGACGAATTGATGAAATTGATTGTTCAGATTCCCTGCTTGAACGAATCCGACTCCCTGTCAAACGTGCTTCGCGACATTCCCGCGGAAATCCCTGGCATAGATTGCATAGAAACTCTCGTTATCGACGACGGGAGCTCCGATGATACCGCTACCGTCGCTACCGACCACGGAGCCGTTCATGTAATTCGCCACCGCAGAAACCGAGGGCTTGCTGCGGCATTTCAGACCGGAATCGACAGCTGCTTGCGACTTAACGCTGACATCATTGTCAATACTGACGGAGACAACCAGTATCCTGGTCAGTGCATACCTTCGTTAGTGGAACCGATAGTTGCGGGGCGTGCGGATATAGTCGTCGGTGATCGGAACCCAGAGCGTGATAGTCGCAATAAGCTCACTAAGCGAGTTCTTTATAGAATCGGCCGAATATTCGTTGGGATGGTTGTCGGACAGGACATTCCTGACCCGGTAAGTGGATTCCGGGCGATCTCACGAGAGGCGGCCGAGCGAACTAGCGTGGTGTCGAACTATACGTACACCATTGAGACTCTAGTTCTCTGGCTCGAGAAAGGGATGATGATCGAGTTTGTTGGTGTGGTAACGAAAACAGTCAACCGACCATCTCGACTATTGAAGTCAAGCAGGGAGTTTGTCTTTAGATCCGCGGCAACATTGTTGCGGGTTTTCTTCATGTACCATCCACTCCAATCGCTTTCCTTTGTCAGCTGCACAATTTTCGTAATTGGCCTGATTCCGGTCGCGAGGTTTCTGTTCCTTTACGCATTCGGCAAGGGCGATGGTCACGTACAGTCACTTGTCATCGGAACTTCAACGATTGTGGTCGCTATCTTAATCTTTGTCGTTGGTCTGCTCGCAGACCTTGTTGCACAGAACAGGAGATTGCTAGAGGCAAAGCTTCAGAGGAATTCGACTAGTCTGGAACACGCCGAAACGCATTACTGTACCGGATCATGCACGCGAATGGAGGACTGTTAATGCGAAGGCGAACTTTGTTTATGGCGGTGTCAGTCTTCGGTACACTGGCTTGTTTATGGCCTTCGCTACAGAGCGCAAACAAAACGCGCAAATCAAAGCAGTCAAAATCCGACGATTCATCACCTGGGCTGGAACCTTCTAAGGGGGCAAACAGAACCCGGTTCCGCGTATGGATTGATACTGTGGCCCCCGACCGATCGGAGCAAGCACGACGTGCAATTGCTGTCTCGGATAGCACTTACTTCGTAGCTGGCTATTGCAATACGCTTGAGTCATTGCTGCAAGCAGTGCATCGGGGGCAATTTGTCGAATCCTCGGCGATTTCAATCAATGAGGTTACGCGGCCATCTCGGCTTGGTCTTGCGGTCGCCACCGTTGGTTGGATCTCCATATTGAGATTTCTTTGGTTGTTCTTGATTGGGCAAGGAGACGGTTACATGCAGTCGCTCGTTCTTACGATTAATTGCAGGGCTGATGTTCGTTTATGGTCATATGGAGGATGGTGCGGCTCAGAATCGCAGGTTTCTAGAAATTGTATTGGAGTCCGACTGCCAGTCGGAAGACCTCGACAGAAAACAAGACTGCAAGAGCAAGCGTCGCTGCATGCCAACTAGTAGATTTTGAGCGGGAATGAAATGTGTTTAAGTAGTCTCAGATCGAAGCTTGTTGTTTCGCGCTCAGCGGCTGGGAAGCTTCTTACGTCCGCTACGCTTGGAGTTCTTCTGATTGTGCCAGCGTGCATAGATTCGGACCGTGAAGTAAAAATGAAAGCGCCCGCACGCCGAGCGCTGCTAAACAAGCGTGTGGATACCCATTTTCCACTGCGCTCCAGCCCGCTCGAGATCGTTCCCATCGGTGGGATGGAGGAGCTCGTTTCCGATGAAGAGCTTCTAACCGCATTGTCGTCTGCCCTCCCGATTTGGCATCCTCAAACCGTGCCTACCATTTTGCACGCTTTGCGGGTGTGGGGTACCGATGCTCGGCTGACCAAAGAAATGGTCGGGGTTCCAATTACAGGACGCACAATGCTCCTTTCTGTCACCAATAATTCTGCAGCAAGTGAAATGACTCTTGGGGAGCGTACTCTTCTTGAGCGTTCGCCGTACGGGGTTGAAGTAGCAATCAACACTCGCGGTGATGGAGAAACAGGTTTGCGTGGAGAAGGACACTATGCACAACTAACGGCGGTATTGGCTGAAGTGGGAGTGCAATCAAATTATGAGGTCGTAGCATCTTCAGGTAACGGCTTTACTGTAAAGGATTTGATTGCACACAACTTACGGGAGTATTCAACTTCAAAAGAGCAAGCGTGGCTAGCAGTCACTTTAGCGTTGTATGGCTCATCGGACTCATGGGTGGACAAGTTTGGGGATAAGCACTCGCTGGATGAGCTCGCAATCACGCTACTTCGTCAGAATCAGGGAGAAGGAGCGTGTTTTGGTTGCCACATACCTTATGCACTAATGATCATGCTGCGCGCCAATGAAACTGCCGGTTTTCTTAGCAAGGAGGTTTCCAAGGATATTTCTGAACGATTTCGGCGGTGGGTCTGGGAACTTGAGAGAAGTCAACTTCCGCGCGGTGGCTGGTCTCGGAACTGGACCAGTTACAGTCCTGTGGTTTCGTTCTATGGAGACGAGGTGATCGATAGAATTACCGCAACAGGCCACCACCTTGAGTGGATTTCTATCGCTCCGGCTTCCCTTCGACCGTCAAATTCTGTGGTTCGTTCCGCCGTCAAGGCTTTAATCCAAGACATTGACGCACTTCCGGATTTGGGGGCGAGGAGCTTCAAGTCGATGTGGCCTTGTACACACGCCGCAAATGCCCTCTGCAGAATAAGAAACGTATCTGCAAACGATTTTTGGTCGAACGCCTGGGAAGGTGGGAATCTCGTCATGACTAACAAGGGATTTCGAATGAAGGGTGAAAAGCGTGACCAGCGTTGATCACGCACAATTTTTCTGTTGCTATTAGGAGCAATACGATGAAGGTACTCACATTGACGGTTGGAACAGCCCTATTGGGCGCCTGTCTCGCTATGGGGCACACGGGACCGCCCGGTGAACCAGTGGAGCAAGCTGAAGCCAAACGAGTATTTGGCGGAAGTTGTTACACAAAACGTATCGCCGTAGGCGACGAGACCTGCAGTGGAGTTTGTGGTTACACACTTAGCAAACTAATACCCAAAGTCACTGGTCAAACGCCGGCAGCTGCTGTGCCGTGTGGGGCCGTTTTAAACTGCACTGGACAAGTGAACCTGAATAGCGATGACTGCGCAGGAAGCTAAGCTACTGCGTATTTCGAACGTTGCCACTCACTTAGACGAATCGGCTCTAGGTTCTAGTCACATGGCGAGTGGCAACGTCGTTTCTTAGTCAAGTCTATTACACATGGGAGCGAACATGATAAACGCGATCAAGAGCAGAATTATCCCACTTTGCCTCGCTCTATGCGCTGCCACCCAGGGGGGAGCACAGACGCTTGATGAAGTCATCGACGGCATTTCGGAGTCTGAAAATTTGCTTTTCAGCGGACAACCGTTCTATGTTCGAGTCCAGCGTCAGCGGTCTGAAGTTGTTACACCGAGCAGATACGGTGGGGGACATTTGAATGTTGAATACTTGGTTGCGTACAAAGCTGGTCAGTATTTGTGTAGCAAATTGTTCCTCTCAAATGAACTGGGCGAAGAGTTCTCACATGTACAGCTTCCGAAAGAACCAACTGCAATTATGAGCAAGGATGGCGTTCTGTTCAGATGGCAGAAGACGGAAGCTATCGCATTGGTGCATGGTTTTGAAGAGGCTTATGGAGGAGACATGTTTCAGTGCCTCGACTACTTTCGGAATATTGGCTTAGATGCAGCCAGGCATATCACGGAATCTAACGGCGGAAACTATAAGAAAATCCGCCGCCATGCCGCTAGTAAGATGTACTTAGATCATCCGTACGTTCCCAGCTACTTGTCTGAGCATAGACGCAACTACGCGGTGCTACCCCAGACTGAATCTGTCGATGGACACAGTTGTTTAGTCTTGGAGATGCAGGGCATGGATAAGATCTGGATTGATCCCGAGTGCGGCTACTCAATACGACGCAGGGTTTACCATTTTGCCAAAGATAAGCCTCGTCAATACGAAATATGGAACAAGGACATCGAAGAACTGTCCCCGGGGCTTTGGTTGCCAAGGACACAAATCGTTGACGTCTACGCCAACATTAAGGGAGAAGACGAAGGTATCTGGGACAAAGTTGTATGTCGGCAATATTACGAGGTGATCGACATGTCCGTCGGAGATGTCCCAGATGACTTGTTTGACCTGGAAATCAGGGACGGATTGATGATTGCAGACCAACTGCGTGGAATTGAATACTCCTATTCTTCGGGTGGGAATTCGCTAGACAGAGTTCTTTCTGAAGCACGGAAGTCGCTAGGGTGGAAGGGGTTTACATTCCGGTTGGTCCTCGTGAGCACATTCATCGCGATCTTTGCCTCGGTCGTATTCCTACTCATGAAAAATTCTCGCCGAAAACAGCGAAATGCTGTTGGAACGGGAATGTTGCTACTATTCGCAGCGTTTTCTTGCGGTCGCGCACAGTGCGCCGATAGCACTGATTCGACCATCAACGATGAAGGACCGAAAGCTGAACTGAGGGGCGGAGCCTTCAATTGGTTTCCTCGTTGGAGAGAACCAAGCGACTGTGGTCCGTGCTCTTTGTATGCACTTGCATGGTTGCAGAGAGAGGACCTATCACTAGAGAGCATCAAGGAACTTATTGAGATTGACAACGAATCTGGATGTTCGATTGCTGATCTTGTGGACGCAAGCAATCAGTTGGGTTTTCCGGTAGAAGCCCGCTTTGTTCGGCCTTCGGAAATCTACGATGTTGAGCTTCCCTTCATACTTCATGGGAAACTTGAAGGACAAGCGGGGCATTTCCTTGTCATAATTGCTCATGACGAAGCGAAAGAGCTTATTACGGCAATAGACGCGCAGGTGGCTGATATATCAACCAACCCTACAGACTCTATTTTGACGGGTTACTCTGGTTACGTAATCGTTCCCAAGGGTTCACGTCTTAATTTTCTCGCTATCGCAGGGGCCATCGCTTTAACAACGTTCGTCATTTACGTGATTATGAAAACACGAATGTATCGTCCGATGACCTTGAATCGAACCACCAAGCTGCGGCGTGCGTTCACTATGGTTGAGCTGCTGGTTGTAATTTCGATCATTGCGGTTGTAATCGGGCTGCTTCTCCCAGCTGTTCAAATGGCACGTGAGTCAGCGAGACGGACAACCTGCAATAATAGGCTTAAGCAATTAAGCCTAGCTGTATTGAATCTTGAATCTGCCCATCAACAGTTTCCCTCTGGAGGTTGGGGCAAAAATTGGGCAGGAATGCCCGGAAGACGCGTTGGAAAGTCTCAACCCGGTGGTTGGATTTTCCAGGTGTTGCCTTTCATTGAGCAACAATCACTCGCTGAACTTGGTGGCATTGGACAGGCAGATCGCTACGCGAACAGAGATAGACTCCAAACGGCGATTCCGATCTTGCACTGTCCTAGTCGCAGGCCGGCCGCATTATTTCCAAACCCTAGACCTTGGACTCCTGCATTGCATGCAACTCCACAATCCCTAGCTAGGAACGACTACGCAATCAACGGCGGAAGCACCTACATTCGCTACTCGCCCGGTCCAGCTAATCTCGAACTTGCCTCTCGCTACGCATGGGCGGATATGAGTGGCAATAGCGGCTTGTGCTTTCAACGAAGTACAATAAGAGTCGCTCAAGTAACGGATGGTCTCAGCAACACGTATTTGTTGGGAGAAAAACAGCTAAATCGCAATAACTACCATTCTGGAACGAGCTGGGGAGATAACGAATCAGCTTATAGCGGAGACGACAGAGATTTGGTCCGCCACACAGGAAATCCAACTGATTCATCTATGAAGCCAATTTCAGATAGTTCTGCGACTACTCAAGACGGCAAAATCTTTGGTAGCGCTCACCCAACTACGTTTACAATGTCGAAGGCCGATGGGTCGGTCCACCAAGTTAGTTTCGCCATTGATCAAAGGATACACAGCCATCTTGGGTCTCGCAACGACAATAGGTCGGGCGTTAACGGACCATAGAGTTTGGCGACCAAATTACAAAGAAGTGTTTGTAGCGGATCTCCAGTTTTGGCTTCATGGCTTGGAAGTGTGTCAAGCAACAAAAGTCTCTACGTGCTAGCTTACATTTTCGTCCTGCTGGCAACACATGTTGGTTTGTTGGTTTGCTCCGCGACCCGTCAAAGTCCTACACCTGACGAGTTAGCACATCTCGTTTCAGGACTCAGCCATTGGCAACTCGGAGAATTTGATCTTTATAGGGTTAATCCGCCCTTAGCCCGACTTGTCGCAACGGCTCCAGTTTTTCTCTTTGAGAGAGATCAGCAAAGCTGGCTTGATCTTTATATGGACTCCTCGCTCAGGGGGAGGGCTGAGTTTCGAGTCGCCGAACGATTTGTGGACGAGAAGGAAGCGCAGATCTTCGAGTGGATCGTGACCGCACGCATTTCCAGCATCGGCTTTTCGGTTTTGGGGTGCATCGTTTGTTTTTTGTGGTCACGAGAACTCTACGGCACTTCCGCTGGAATCTTCAGTGCGACTTTTTGGTGCATTTGCCCGATGGTGCTTGGATTTGGCTCTACCATAACGCCAGATGTTCCCTCCGCTTCAATGACCGCCTTGTCTTTATATTCATTTGGACGGTGGATTCGACACCCAGGCTTCGGACACGCCTACATTGCCGGAATATGTCTCGGATTCGCAGAACTCACAAAATCTACACTTGTGGTCTTGCTTCCGATCTACGTCATCTGCATCGCTATTGCCGCTGTTTCCCGGTACTTGCCAAGACTGCATTCACGTACGACTGTAGGGAAGCGAAGATCAAATAGGCCGAAGATCACTGATGCCCACTGCAGCTGGTTTCAGACGCTGCTATTCTTTCTCACTGCCTGGATGGTACTTTTGGGTGGGTATGGCTTCCGAGGCGTTTTCGAGCAGAGCGGAGACCTGAAGATTCCGCCATCAACTGCGAGTAACCAGAATTCCAGTGTAGTAGACCAGGAGGATTCGTATGAGTGGATTGATGGAATCCCGATCCCATTACCCCGGGACTATGTTCTGGGAATGATCATACAGAACGCAGACATGGCACCGGGCCGAAAGTTTGCATACCTTCGCGGAGAGTTGCGGGACCACGGTTGGTGGTACTACTACCTTTATGCATTCGCAGTCAAGAGTTCGATCGGACTTATTGTTGTCGTTGCGTTTGGGGCATTTTACCACCTGGCTTACCGGAGAAAGCTTGGCAGCGACGAATTCGCAATCCTCTTAGTGATTGTCTCAATCGTCGCGCTTCTAAGCTGGCATACCGGCCTCAACAAGCACTCGCGATATTTGCTACCCATCTATCCACTCCTGTTTGTGTGGGCCAGCAAAGGAGTTGTTAGCACTCGCAGTTGGTTTAGGGGTCTCGCGTGGTGCTCATTGTTTTCTGCCGCTTTAAGCAGCCTGGCGGCGGTTCCACATAGTATGTCATATTTTAATGAGTTAGTCGGAGGTTCTGCTAATGGAAGGTTTCATCTTTCAAACAGCAACGTAGACTGGGGGCAAGATCTGTTTTATCTCAAAGAAGAGCTGGAAGACCGCAATTGGGACAAGATCGGTATGGTTTGCTGGACAACCTATGACGCTAGACACACTGGAATCAACTTCTTTTTGCCACCTGTATCACCATCGGTCGCGCGAAATCAAGGAGATAACGTGTGCTTGCAACCGGGCAAATATGCGATTAGCAGTGTTCACTTGCACGGTTATCCTCGGCTCGCTTCAGATGGCCGCGGTGGCTGGGGAGCTGGGCAGCCTCATGCATTCTCCTATTTCCAGGAGTTCACGCCAGTAGGAAGAGTAGGTTACTCAATGCTTCTTTTCGATTTGGACGAAAATGACATTATCCAATCGGCGGTATGGGGTGACATCTATAAACGCGAGCAAAAACAACATCCTGACATCGACACCATGATACAACCGGTAGACTCCCATGATTGGCGGAGTTCCGGGGAAGCACCTTGACATCCGATCGATGCGAATCCTCATCGCGGCAGTAGCTGATTCATTCACGATCTGCTCAGCTTCAAAGATCGTTTTGTGGTAAATCGTCCGGGGTTCAGTTCTTGTGCCTTCAGTGATCCATGCAGCACTGTCTGAGAGCTGCGTCGCGTATTCGTTGAGTGCGGTTGTACTCGTAAACACTAGACAACTTCCTGCCGTCGACCATGGAAGCTATTGGTTCGCAAACCTCCCAACATTTGAGACTCGTGGAGAGCGTTATCCAGTCTCTTCATGCAAGCAAATTGACGTCTGCGATAATTTCGAAGCCCGATGTTGAGAGACTCGACTGGCAGAAGCTGAAGAATGAATGGAGCCAGCTTTGGGCGAAAGCAATGAAGGGGATGGCACCAACCGACCAAGCTATACTATATCTTGCGGCCCTAGTAGAAGAAC
>DNPC01000161.1:0-835 GCA_003501565.1 Planctomycetaceae bacterium
ATCGACCTGGCTTGGCTCGTTGGCTGCGTCGATCTCGCGGGCTGGCAACGATGCGACCAACTCCCCATCCGCACTGACATGTGCTCCGTAGTGCGAGAAATGACCTTCGCTGGGAAAGTAGAATTGATAATCGAACTGTGTGGTCGCATATGGCCGCAGATCAATCGTCCGAGCAGTCGTTGCCTGAGCACCCGCAAGCGGCATGCTGCCTTCGGGAATCTGGTACAGCAGGTTCGCCGACACAGATTCGTTGGTCGGGTTGGATACAACGATACGCCCACCATAAACGGTTCCCTTTATCAGCTCTTTGCCGCTCAGAACGTTCGACAAATTCCCGTTTTTGGCGCCAGCCGCACCGTTTGAATTGGGAATGAAATACTCGTGGCCAATCAACAGTTTCGGGGACTCGGGTGCCGCTTGATTCAACTCCTGAATCGTCTTTCGAACCAGCAACTGAGGTTGCTGAGCCGTTCCAGTTAGCCGATCGGTCCCGCGGTCAATCTTGAGACCGCCGGAGGAAGAAGGCAGATCGACCAGCGCCAGAGCCAACAACGCCTCGGTTTTGTTGTTTGCCGCTGTATGAACTGAACCGGGCAAAAACGGACCGTCACTATGGTTCAAGTAATCCACCAAGAACTGACTTACCGAAACCAAATCGGAAGACTGTTCGGCCAATCGAATGCGATGGTAGTTTGTCTCAGCCCACTTTTTGGTTTTCGGCAAGGTCTTGTAGAGTTGCCGCGCGGGCTCAAGTCCGCGGGCTCTGCCATAGAAGGCGCCTCCACCCATTCCACCACCTTGTGGTGGTTCAGGCAGTCGGCCCGCCGACCTTGAG
>DNPC01000161.1:905-15008 GCA_003501565.1 Planctomycetaceae bacterium
CTTGAGGATCTGGGAGCCGCTCGCCGTCGAAGACTTTCCACGCCTCCTCGACCACGACTGACTCCATCCGCGTCGGAGTCGGAAAGAAGCGCCCGGCCAAGCATCGCAACTTCGAAGCGGTCTTCTTCCAGTTTTTGTGCCGCTTGCGCCAATCGATCACCTAGCCAACGGTCGACCATCCGCTGAGCCTCCGGTTCCCGTTTGGCAAGCAAAACCTTTTCAAATGCGTTTAGCTGTGCGAACCTATCCAGCTTCATGAAGTGGTCGATTGGGTGCCCCAACAACCAATGATCAAGAAACTGCTTCTCCATCTTTTGAGCAATGAAGGGTTGCACTACCTGGTCGAAAAACTCACGGTCTTTCCGATACAAGAAAAAATTCACTTCGTGACACTGCAAGCGTCCATAGGCTTCCCGTTTCTCTGCATCAGATAGCTGAGGCCACTTAGTTAGGAACTTAAACTTTGTCAGCTCGGAATCACCGACAATCGTATTGAGTAAGTTGTAAAAAGAATTTAGCGAATCGTACGACTGAAACTGCTGGGAAACCCCACTACTCAGGTCGACGCTTTCGCCCGCCTCCAAGCTGCGGATTTCACGGGATTGGCCTAAGTGCAGTTTTCCATCGAATGCTTCCTTGAGCCGTAGGTCGGTGTACTCAATCTCTTGGTTTTCCAACACGATGTGCCGGCAGTCGGCGGAGTCTGGGTTTACCACAAAGACTGAGACACTGGCGTACCCCTTTAGTTGATCACTAGGGATTCGTACTTGGCCATTCTCAACGCGAAGATTGGCAATTACCTGTGAAGTATGCAACAACGGCTCAAAGCTCTTCCAACCTTCTACGATAGCCGCACGGCTTGCCTGTGACCGTTTGGCGGCACGGTCTTCTGCTTCGGCGGCCATGGGAGCGTCTTCTGGGAAGGCGTCTCCAGCCTTTGCGTCCAAACGTTCGTTCTTGGTTACCGCGACGTCCCATGGATCAATCAGAACACTCGGTTGCGCTAGCAAGTTGCCGGGATAAATCTTTTGTTCACGGCGGCGCAAGATGTACTGATACTCCTCGTCCAGTCGGAGAGAATCGATAAACTTGCTGTTGCCAAGCGGCCGCGTCCACAATTGCGGGCGGCGTGCCGGAAACTTGAAATCGAAATAACGACTCAGGTCTGGTGCGAAGGAATTCGCGATCACATGAACCCGTGTAGCTTCTGTACCGCCATCAACTGTTAGTGCTACTCCCTCTTTATCGTGCTCGACACTTGCGATCACGACTGCTGCCGTGGGTGATTGCTCCAGGAGCCTGAACTCTCCAACAATGGTTCCTTCCACTTGTTTCCCAGCTTGCACGCCAATTTGGACTTTTTGGCCGGTCACAAAATCCTGGAGAACATAATCCCCGCTTTCAAGTCCCTGCAGCCGAACAGCACCTGGCAGGAACCTGAGCTGGTCTGTGGCATCTCTATAAATGCGACGACCACGCGTTTCGTACAGCACAAAATCTTTGGCCTCCACGTTTTCGGTGCCCAGTGCCCACGTAGCGGATTCGTCCTCCGTCATGTGGATCTGTGTTGACCAAGAACGCTGCGGCACCGATGTCGTGTACTGTTGTGTCTGAATCTGATCTCCACTTACGACAATGTGCTGCACGCCCTGCAAGTCCCCCAGCTGAATCACACCTGATCTGTCCGTTGCCAGCTGAAGACGTGTTGCCACCGTGACTTCTGGCCGGGAAACACCCACAGTAAGTGCGAGATGCTTCCCCGGTTCACCATTTCGCCCAATAACATGCAATTCAAATCCGTCGCCATTGCGAGCGAGGTACGAGTCATAAATGGTGTTCGATTTCAAAATCGCATTGCAATTCACCTGTTCAGCAGCACGTAACTGCACCAATTTCCCGTTGGATACGTTACGAATACTCGCCTGCAATGCAAAATTTAGTTTTGCCAACCGGTCAGGAATTACAAAATCGTGACGTAGCACACCTAAGTCGGTCAGCACCAAGTCGCGGATTTCCTGAGAGGTACTCACTCCATCCAGATTGGTCGCCGTAATGTTGAGCCGCACGTCTTCGACGAGCGTACTGTCGACTGGCCAGCCGTTGCAAGTGACTCGCGTCGCAATCAGCAACGGCGCTGTGGCGCCTGAGATGAGCGATTCTTGGTCGACGACAAAGTTGGCGGATAAGCCATACGATTCACTACTTTGTCGAATCAGTTCACGGTCGAAGAAGCCATCATGCTCAAGCAACACCTGACGCGTCACACTGCGTTCAGCGAAAGGAATTTGTATCCAGCCATCGTCACTCGCTTCATAAGTCGTTCCGGCCAAAATCAATTTCGCATTTTCTAGATGCCGCCCTGATTCATCCAGGATTGCAAACTGCTGCCCCGCATCGCTGGTTCGCTCGATCAATGAAAGATCGCCTTTGCGGATCATAGCTCGACTACGCATCCCGCCACCCATGAGATCCACGACCCAAAAACCCCGACCTTCAATCTCTGGAAAGTCAATCTGCTGGGTGTGGCGTCGGTCTGCGGGTAATTGGAACTCAAGTCGGCGGGTTGCATGCGGCACCAGTCCGTCGAGATCGACATTCAGGTCCAGTTCGTCGCTGATCGATCGGTAATAGTTGCGCAGTGAAATCTGATAGACGTTTACTACCAGCGCCTCAACGTTCTTACAACGCACCTGGAGGCTAACGGCATCGTCGATCGTAAATCGCTGTGGACTTCCCGGTGCAAAAGCCAGTTCAACGCGATCACGCAGTGTTTTTTGCTCTTCTGGCGTAAGTGTCGCGTACCAATTCCCGTCCGCCTCACCGGTGAGGATCTTCGTCTCGGCAAAGATCTTGCGCAGTAGCTTTTCCTCAATCAAATTCGAAAACTCATCCACCCCATCAGACTTGGCAAGAAAATGCTCGAGATATTCGCGCACCATGGCTGCGGGGTTCTCAACCGGCCGAACTGACACCGCTTTGTTCTGATAGCCCGTATTGACTGGATTGCGAGCCCTCTGAAGCGCGATCGTACTGATGCGCTCGGTCCGAATTGGTAGTCGCAGATACTCAAGGAAGAGAGATTTGTCGTAGCGGCCAGCGCTAGCTTGCAACTGGAGTAGGTTGCCCAGTACTAGTGCTTTGAGATTGTTGTGTGCCTCCCCAAGCTGTCCAACGAATTCGTGGCACCGCTTCAGGTACGACTTCAGAACTAGCGGATCGCCCAAAGCCTGATGGGCGGGAGGCGATTGCCTGAGCAGAATCTCTTCGATGAATCGGGCATCATTCATCAAACCAGGAACGAGCGTCGCGAGTTCATTCAACTGCTCAAGAGTGAGGCGCTGATGCACCGGCAGCGCACCAAACCCGCGTGAGCCTTTCTGACGCAACTCTCGCGCAATCAACTCAACCGCACCATTAAAGTCTGCGCGGGCAATCCTTTGCACAACGGATCGCACCTGTGCATCGGGCAACTCTTTGTTTGCGAGTAACACCAGCCCTTGGTCAGACACCTTGCTAAGCCCAGGGTCCTGCCCAGCAGCCTGTTCCAACATCATGTCGAGTGCAATGTCAGCAGGATCCAGTCGGGAGGGGAGCTTGCTGGCCGCATCTCGACTAGGCGGGGCGTGGTTGAGCCGCAACTCCAAAACCCGAGAGAGTTCAGCAAGCGTTCGGGACGGATTGTCTTCGTAGCCCAACAACATTTGCCGTAAAACAAATTGCCTGGTCAAGCTGCTCCCCGGAAACTGTTGTTGCCATAGTCGCAGCGTCGCAGCGGCAGCATCGAGCTGCCCCTCGTTCTGTTGGTGCAAGCAAGTGAACTTGTAGAATTGCTCCGTACCAGGAATTAGCCCCCGGATTGCTTGGCTACGATCCTCAGCCAATGCAAACTCTTCGACGAACCCAATTTCTTGTTGCGCAAGCACAATACTTCCTCGAAAAACCACTAGCGGCAAGAATAGAAATAGAATCATGCGCATCATAAACGTCTCGCTTTCCAGTCGACTGTTGTCGACATAGGTTTTCGTGGGTTTAGCTCGCTAGAGTTTAGCTTGCAGATGGGCCCAATGACCGAAGTCGACTGACAGCGGTCAAAACGCCTTTACCAGCTAACTTGCCTGCTGGCGCTGCGGACACCTAAAGTGTCGACGAGTGTTTCCCAGAAAGGGTTCCCAGAAAATACCGGAACGCCACGCGCGGCAATGATCTCTCATGAGCAAGAGATACTGTCCTGGAGTTCGCTGTTTGAAACTCGGTCGGACAACCACTCGGAATCACCGAAATAGTCACCGGAATAGTCCTTGTAAGCACCGCCGCTAAAGAACTCTACGAACGGACTGCTTTTGGTTGGCTCGTTTCTGCGGACGATTCTGATTCACCCGGCGACATCATCGAGTGAACGGCAAGCATGATCGCACCAGCAACCAGCAGACTATCAGCGATGTTGAAGTTTGGCCAAACCCACTGATCACTGTACTGGATCAAGATCCAATCCCGCACACCGCTCTGCCACTGGGGCATTGACGCAGGAGGGTTCCACATTCCGAGACGATCGTAAAGGTTGCCAACGATGCCGCCCAACACGATGCCTAGCGCGGTGACCAACCATAGACTTTCGATTGCTCGAAACTTTGTTAGCCAGACGCATATACCGACGGCGGCGAGAACCGAGAGGATAGCAAAGACGGTTCCGAAACCAGCCCCCATCCCGAACAGCGCACCGGGATTTACGGCTGTTTCGATTCCAAAATACGGTTCAATCAGCCAAAACTTTGGCGTTTGACCCGGTAGACCACGCCAGCTAAACACCCACTGTTTGGTCACTAGATCCAAAGCTGTGCCGCCGACAGCTAGGGAAGCGAACAAAGCTACTCGCGCCCAAATCGCTTGTCTACCCAGTCGACTCGTCGACACGCTAGCCTTCCAGCCTAGAGGCACACTCGACACAGTAAGGTGTATCCGGAATGATTTCTAATCTTGCTTTGGGAATGCGTCGATCGCATTCTTCGCACAGACCGTACGTGCCAGCCGAAATCTTTTCAAGAGCAGCTTCGACGCGTTCGAGATGTTTCGAGTCGGAAGACATCATGTTGAGCGTAAACTCTTGTTCGAAGCTATGAGTTCCCACTTCCGCAGGGTGAATCGGCGCGTGATTGGCTGCTGCCGCTTCGCTCCCGAGGGCCTCGCGCGACATCGTATCCACGTCGCCACGCAACCGCGCGCGGAGAGCTAGCAACAAACCGCGGAACTTTTCTGCATCCTGCCCTGTGATTGCTGCGACCTTTTTCTTGGCTTGCTTGGGGGCCTGAGTTGGCGTCGCGGCGGCCAGCTTCGCAACTTGCCGTCTCGGAGCAGCAGCGGCGACGACTGGCTTCCCGGTGTTCGCAGCAGCATTGCGGCGAGCTGCGGCCTTCTTCCTTGAAACTGACTGCTGAGCAGATGCAGTAGGCTTCTTGGCGGCAGCGGGCTTCGTCGTAGCTTTCTTAGCGGCCGCTTTCTTTGCCGTTGGTTTGGATGCAACCGACTTCTTCGCAGTCACAGCCGCTTTCTTAGTCGCCTTCTTTGTAGGAGCCTTCTTGGCCGTTGTCTTGCTTGCCACCGACTTCTTGGCGGCCGTCTTTGAGGCCGCTACGGCTTTTTTGGACGCTGCCTTTTTGACGCTCCCACCGTTTTTCGCGGGCGATTTTGTTGCAGCCGGCTTCTTCTTAGCAGTGCCTTTCTTCGCAGCAGCTTTCTTAGCAGGCGATTTCTTCGCTGCCGACTTTTTGGCCGGCGCTTTCTTGGCGGGCGTTTTCTTTGTGGAAGCTTTCTTCGCAGAAGACTTCTTAGCTACCTTCGTTGCGGCAGTTTTCTTCTTGACGCTCTTAGTCGCAGTCGCAGACTTTTTCTTCACGGCGTAATCCCAACACTTTCTGGGAGCAGGGACGGCGATCTGCTTTCCTGCTCATCCAGGCTAATTACATGTGTACGTTTAACTGTAGGTAGGCCAGCTTCGGTAGCCCAACTCGAAACCGAAGAAATTTCATTTTCGTCGGCCCCAAACGTCACCAGGGAACGATCTTGCGCCCCAAGCACCACCCCGATGGGGAGTAAGGCAAGCACTCTTCAGCCTAGCCACGGGCGATGATTCTAACCACAGCCACTAATTTCAAGGCCCGAAAGGCGTGAAACTTTGGCGAATTGCTACCGGAAGTTACGCAAGATGGCGCTAAAGAGTTCCTACCGAGCCCCGGATTTGGCGCGGTTTCGGTGCAGGCGACAGGCTGAGCCAGCAGTCCCATCGGGGACAACAGCAAAACCGAGATTCCGCAGCTTCTGGGCTCATACGGCAGTCAGCATCCACTGTTGATGGGAAGTCTGCCTGCTCGAATCAACGTAATTACTGTTTGGGTGGCAAGGGCTACGATGACAGAGCCCTTAACGACCACCACTTGGGCTTTCAACTGGCGGGCGCATGCCACCGCCCTGGAGAATTCCGACTTCAGGTATACGAGTCGGTTGAAGGCCGCCGCCTTGGTAGGGGACTGCGCTCTGCGGCGGCAAGACCGGCTGTTGGTAGACGGGCGGATTTATTGGCACGGACTCAGGCACTCCAATCGGCGCGGCCGGCGCGGCACCACCGGGAATTTGGGGAGTCCCTGCCAACGTAGCCGATGCAGCTTGGATTCTCATCGCCTCGCCAGCTGTAGTCAGTTCTTCACGCGAACGCGCTCTTGCTACTGGCATTTCGATATCGACCGTGCGTTGATCTCTCAGTTCAAACGGCCATAGCGTCTCAGCAAAAAAGTCGATCACCGGCCACTGATAAATGGGTGGCTTAAAATCACGTATGACTTTGACGGTGTCATATCCATCCGCAGTCACCTCAATCTCGCGGTTGCCATAGTAAATGTAGTCCGTCGAGATGGGACTTATGCCAATTTCCTGCTTGTCGACATACACAGCTGCGCCAGGCGGATTGGTGCGTACGAGCATTCGGCGCCGCACGCAACCCACGCTCGAAACGACAAAGCCTAAAACAGCAAGGAAGTACAACGTCGCGCGCTGACTATTTCCTAGCATGGGAAGCTCCCTGTGCGAATTGATTGTGGCTCGACCTATATCAGCGGCGACTCTAGACGATTTCCAAGATCAAACGCCATACCGGAAGACGGCCAGCAAATGGATTGCAGGATTGCATTTGCGACTTCGCGACTTCTACCCGCTACTGCCGCCCGGATTGGATAAGTACAATACTCTGGTTGTTTATCCGAATAGCTGGGCTAGATGCGGCCCCGTCGACGATCTACTGCGGTTGCCTCAAGTTGCTGGCAACCTGCCACTTCCACTTTCGCTAGCAAATCTCTTGTCTGACCCAAGTAAACCAGACAGCCTTGCCTCAGACTCTTCATGGAAGAAGACCGTTGACTGTTCGGTCCGATCAGATATCGGAATGCGTCGCTCGATAAACCAGGACTCCTACGCAGTCCATCTGGCAGAAACTGAGCAACGTTGGAAGTCACACGGTCACTTGTTGGTAGTCGCCGATGGGATGGGTGCCCACGCGGCCGGTGAACTGGCATCCAAGTTGGCCAGCGAGCTGATCCCCCACCAGTAGCTCCGCACTCAAGATACGCCTCCCGCCGAAGCTCTATACAAGTCGATTACGGAATCGAATGCGGAGATCTATCGACGCGGACAAGCGAACATCGAATTTCGTTCGATGGGAACGACCTGCAGCGTCCTATCCCTGCTGCCGGAGGGGGCACTGGTTGCTCACGTAGGCGACAGCCGCGTATACCAAGTGCATGGTGATCAAATCTATCAATTGACTTTCGATCACTCGCTGGTGTGGGAGATGCAGGCCGCGGGTGAATTGACCGAAGAAACGGCGCGCAGCGGAGCTATCCCCAAGAACGTTATCACTCGCTCGCTTGGCCCCAACGCTGGCGTCCAAGTCGACTTGGAAGGCCCCTACCCGATTCGACAGGGGGATTGCTTCCTGCTTTGCTCGGATGGATTGAGCGGCCAAGTTTCTGATGAGGAACTGGCCATCATCATGAAGGCGTTGCCTCCCGACGAAGCAAGCCAGCTGATGATTGATCTATCGAACCTGCGCGGTGGCCCGGACAACATCACGGCTACCATTGTTCGAGTTGTCGATTCTGCAATTTGTTCGCCAGCAGATTCCAAGGCCAGTCTCCGCCGTAGTGGGCCTCGCCGCAAATTCTCCCCAGCGCTTGCCATCGTCAGTACGGTTTGCTTCTGCGCGGCGGTGTTGCTGGCTCTAACCAACAACACTCCGCTCGCAATCGTTACCGGCACGCTGGGCTTGGTCTCGTTAGCGACGGGTCTGATTCAAGTTTCGATAGGTGCGCGAACGGCAAGCAGTGGTTCCAACTACGGCAACGGTCCCTACCGACAGTATTCGATGCGTGACGCGACACACCTTTGCAGTCAAATGGATGGGACCGTCCAATCACTTCGTGAAGCAGCAGAAGAACAAGGCTGGGCCATCGAATGGAAAACGCTCGACGATCAACTGGCAAAGGCGAAGGACTTGACGGCTGCCAACAAGCACGTTGCTGCCGTCGCCACCGCAGGTCGAGTGGTCATCGAACTGATGAAGCAGATTCGCAAACAGCGCGGGAGCAATGCTAGCGACTCCGCGGTCGATCTTTAGTCCCGCGACTCGCAATCGATCGGCATAGGCCCCTCGTGTGGCAAATGCTACACTCCGCCGCATGGGCAGGTTCAATCGTTACGTCATCTGGGAAATCGTCAAACTGTTCGGCGTTGCGCTCTTCGCATTCACGACCGTAATGGTGCTCTTTCTGCTGGCCAAAGTTGGGATTACCCAGAGTCTAGGCCCCATGGCGATCCTGGAATTGATCCCATTCGTGCTACCCCAATCGCTTCAGTATTCGATCCCACCAACCGTTCTGTTCGCAGTATGCAGTGTCTTCGGTCGGATCAGTGCCGACAATGAGATCCTGGCCGTAACGTCGGCTGGTGTTCCACCAATGACGGTAATCAAACCGGTACTGATTTGTGCGCTGCTGCTAAGCGTATGTTCGGTCTGGATGAATGACCTAGCAGTTTCGTGGGGTACGCCCGGCATCAACCGCGTCATTATGCGTTCGATCGAGCAAATCGTGTACGGCGTCTTAAGGAGCGAGCGGTCTTACACCGGCAGCGGTGGATTTGTCATTCATGTCCAAGGAATTGGCGACGACGGACGCGAACTTCTGTTGCCGATGATCACGCTTCCACAAGCTTCTGGCCCGCCGCTAGAGATCCATGCGCGAAGTGCTCGAATCGTGATGAAGCCTGAAGAGGAAGTTCTGGCAATCGAACTTCGCGATAGTGACTTTCGTGCAAACGGAGTTGTCGCCAGACGCAACGGTCCAACCAGCATCGAAATCCAGCTTGCCGAAGCTGCTCGCAAAGGAACGGCCGGGGGAAGCGTGGCCGACTACGCCATGCGACGCATCAACCGTGAGGTTAATTTACAGGAACAGAACATCACTCGTGCCGAAGAAGAACTTGCGGCCCGAACTGCGATGGGTCTCTCCGCAGGTCGCTTTGCTTGGTTGGATGACCATAAGTCCGATGCTAGCATCGACACCATTAGAGTTGGTAGTCATCGTCTGATTCGCTTGCATGTTGAACCATGGCGACGATGGGCTTTTGGGTTTTCGTGCTTCTGCTTTGTGTGGTTGGGCGTACCCATGGCGATATGGATGCGTTCGGCAGATCATTGGACTAGCTTTGCAGTTTGCTTTTTGCCTATCCTCCTGCTGTTCTTTCCGGTGTTTGCCGTCGGACTGAACCTGGCTAAGTCCGGTGCTAGTCCACCGATCTCGGTTTGGGGTGGCAACGTCGTTTTGCTACTTAGCGGCGCATGGTGGCTTCGCAAGATCAGCCGTGGATAGCCATTGCACACGTCGCAACACCGATTTTGCAGTGGCCACCAGTCCCAGACAGACACATACCGATGCAACAACTCGCCTAGCACGCAGCTCGCCGCATGCCTCCAGCGGACGGCCGAACGAAATTGCTGGGGTTCAATGCGACCAGGCAGACGCACTAAAGAAGACACATCGTGGGAATGGACGCCCGCCCCATGACGGAGCTCATAGCTTTCAAGACACAAGGAGTGTGTTATTTCTACTCAAGTCACTAACTCGACTGTCAGCGAATCCGCGGCACCTGAGCGTTATGTCGTACCAACGCAACTGCGGAACTGGCTCGCGCGTCGCCGGGTCGCGATTAGCCTAGTTGGCTTTATCGGACTAGTCGTGCTCAATGTATTCGTCTTTAAGACTATCCCGAACAACCCACTACACCTCACCAATCCGTGGTCGTTGCTTGGCTGGGCCTGTGTTGGCGGCGGACTATTCATTAGATCCTGGGCCGCCGCATCACTTAGCAAGTCCCGCGACCTCACGTACTGGGGGCCGTACGCCCTTTCGCGCAATCCTCTGTACGTCGGTTCATTTCTAATGATGATTGGATTCTGCGTCTTCGGTCGCGACTGGCTAACCTGCGCGTTCATCGTCGGCCCCTTGGCCATGCTTTACTATGCTCAAATCGAGTTCGAAGAGGTGCGTCTAAGCGGGCAGTTCCCTGAGCAGTGGCCGGCCTATGTTGCCTCCACACCGAAGGTCCTACCCCTGAAGTACTCGTCAAACATGTGGCGAGCCTGGAACGGCGAAGAGTGGATTCGCAATCGCGAGTATCGGGCCATTGTCGCAACGGCTCTGGGCATCCTGGCCGTAGTCGCCTGGTACTATGCCCGAATCAACCTCGTCGGCTAGCCTGGCAGGAAACTCGGCGACACAACCCACGTGCGAGGGTCGCCGGCGGTGGAATTTGGCAGGTTGCCCGCCCGAATCGCTGAAGCGCCACGACACTCCGCGCTGCCACACTGTTTAGCTGACGTAGTAAGACAAGTTGTAGTAACACAAGGCGTAGACGCATGCTGATACGCAAGAAACTACTGCTGAGCACGCTGGCGCTCACGTCCACGCTGCTGTTATTGATGTACTGTAGCTTGAACGGTGTGTACGCCTATCGCAATTTAACGCGAATGGTCGAACAACTTGCTGCAGAACTTCAGTCTACGTCGGAGCTACGCAGCGAACTCGACAGAATGCTTCGGCTTTCGCGATCTAGCGCCTACCTCGCCCTTGATGTGCCTCCCGTTCAGCGCAGTGAGTTTCGCTCTCAGGTTCACGAAGTCGGCCTGCGACTGGAAAGCTACAAAGAACAGCTGCTTCGGTACTCGGAGTCCGACCACTTTTTGGCCGACCGCTCAGAGGAGCTCGCTTGCGTCGACGAAATGCAACAGCGACTGAGCGCCATCGTCGACCTGTGCAAACCTGATAATACGGCGTTTGGAAGTACGTCTAGTCGGTGGATTGAGACCGAAATCCAGATGATGGTCGATCAGGTACAGCAGCTTCCAACCTTTGTGCTGGACCGGATGCGGCTATTTCGCGCCGAAGTGCGTAGTCGTTACCGGGCACTCATCGTAGTTATCACGGCCTCCAGTTTGACCGCCTTGGCGATTGTGATCGCCTCGTTTGCATTTTTTCGAATCTTCGTCGTCAAGCCGTTTAAAGACCTATTGTCAGGCTCGCGTAAGATCGCGGGAGGTAATTTCTCGCACCGCGTACGCTTGAATTCCAACGACGAACTCGCGGAGCTGGCAGACGCACTGAATACGATGACTGGCGGTTTCGTTCAAGTCCGTGACAACTTGAATGAAAAGGTCAAGCAGCGGACACAAGAAGTGGTCCGTAGCGAACAACTGGCTAGCGTCGGTTTCCTGGCCGCGGGCGTTGCCCATGAAATCAATAACCCACTTGCCTCGATCGCTTGGAGTGCAGAAGCGCTTGAGTCCCGCTTGCACGAAGTGCTCCACCCAGTCGCTGAAGGCGATGCTGCCCCTCAGTTCGACAGTCAGCAAATCGAAATCTTGCGAAAGTATTTGTGCCGAATTCAAGACGAAGCCTTCCGCTGCAAAGGCATCACGGAACGGTTACTAGATTTCTCGCGGCTGGGGGATTCCCATGCCAAGACACTCACCGACGTCGACCGGGCGGTGCATGATGTTGTTGAACTCGTTAAACACCTCGGTGAATATCGTAACAAACATATTCGCTACTCGGGTACCGAGTACCTTTCCGCCGAAGTCAGCCAAACCGAATTCAAACAGGTTGTGCTGAACTTGCTAACCAATGCACTCGACGCAAGCAATGATGGCGACGAAGTCAAACTGTCACTCACCGCAGATGCACGCAACCTAAAACTGGTCGTGACCGACGACGGTTGCGGAATGACCGACGAAGTCAAGCAACACCTGTTTGAGCCATTTTTCACTCGGCGTCGTGACGGTCGCGGTACTGGACTGGGGATGTCGATCTCGTACCGTATCGTCCAGGACCATGGCGGCAGTCTTCAGGCTACGAGCGCCGGCCCCGGTCGCGGCACCACTATGACGCTTATCATTCCGATCCAAGCAACTCCCGACGAAAGTTACGAAGATACCTATGAAGGACTCAAAGCAGCAGCCTAGCGGTCTCCATATCCTGTTTGCTGACGACGAAGAGTCCCTGCAGGATTTGATGGCGACTGAATTGCCTATGATGGGCCACCGCGTCACCGTTTGTCCCGATGGACATGCGGCGGTTCGCGAAGCCCGTAAGACGACGTTCGATCTCTTGTTGGTCGACCTCGACATGCCGGGCATGCATGGTACCGAAGTGATTCGCCACGTTCGTGAGATCTCGCCAGAAACCGAAGCCATCGTGCTTACCGGCAAAGAATCTCTAGAGACTGCCGTTGCCGCCATGCGCTATGGCGCTTGCGATTATTTGACCAAGCCCTGCAAGCTCCGCGAGCTCAAAGAGCTGCTGGCGGAAGTCGAACAGCGTCGCACGAATATCCGTAAATTTTATGCCAGCCAACGTTCGCGAGAACAAAACACAGGCAAAACTGATTTGGTCGGGTCACACCCGTCGATGCAAGCAGTCAAGAAGCTTGTCGAGCGGGTCGCTCCGACACAGTCTACAGTTCTCATCCGCGGCGAAACTGGCTGCGGTAAGGAACTCGTTGCACGCAGCGTGCACGAGGAAAGTGCTCGTAGTGACGGACCTTTCGTAGCAATCAATTGCGGAGCCTTGCCCGAGAACCTCATTGAAAGTGAACTTTTTGGTCACAAGAAAGGTGCCTTTACAGGCGCCGACGCGGAACGTGATGGACTGTTTTCAGTCGCGTCGGGCGGCACGATCTTCCTCGACGAAATTGGCGAACTTCCGCTCGGCATGCAGGCCAAACTCTTGCGAGTGCTCGAAAGCGGTGAAATCCGTCGCGTCGGCGACAACGAACCCTTCAAGGTGGATGTCCGCGTTGTATGTGCCACTCACCGTGACCTGGAACAAATGGTAGAAGACGGGGACTTTCGAGAAGACCTGATGTTCCGCATCAATACGTTCGAAGTCCACACTCCGACGCTCAGAGAACGTTCGAGCGATATTCCTGAATTGGCAGCACATTTGTTCCGCCGGTTTCATGATTCCAAGCTCGATGACGATGCGTTGTTCTCCGCTGATGCACTAGAGGAACTTGTCAACCATGTTTGGCCCGGCAATGTTCGCGAATTGGCCAATGTGATCGAGCATGCGTCGATTCTGTGTGAACAACCGCCCATTGAGCGAGAACACTTGCCCAAGCACTTTACCGATCGTCGCCTGCGGAAAGAACTGCGTTCGATGGGCCCGGTATCCCTCAAGGAACTTGAGTTTACTGCGATTCAAGAGGCCGTCGCGCGGCACGACGGCAACAAACAAGCCGCCTCGGAAGAACTCGGCATTAGCCTCAAGACGCTCTACAACAAACTCAACCAGCTTGCCGCTGGCTCCATGAACAAGTCTGCTTAGGGCGCATAACCACTAACCCACCACCTTGCAATTTACTCATCTCTCTCCGCCAGGCTAGTAGCTTTCTGCGGCTGCGCTATTGGTTGTCTCGAAGATACATATCGTTTCAGCGATAACAATCGGCGATTCATTAGCTAACGGCTTTCCGGGCCCCGGCGCTTTCGTTTAACCGTTAGCCGGC
>DNPC01000717.1:0-165 GCA_003501565.1 Planctomycetaceae bacterium
CTGCCCGTCCATGTGCGGCGGCTTCTTAAGTCCCATGGCCTGCATAACGGTTGGGGCGATATCGATATTGGCCACAACCTGCTCAATCACCGAACCGCCTTCGATGATCTCGGGACACTGCATCAGCATCGGAACCCGACTTGATGTCTCATACGCCACTCGTTT
>DNPC01000717.1:230-9442 GCA_003501565.1 Planctomycetaceae bacterium
GATGTCTCATACGCCACTCGTTTGTCGAACAATCCGTGCTCACCAAACATGAATCCGTTGTCGCCCATGTAGATGACGAGCGTTTCGTCGTGGATGCCCATCTCTTTTAGTTTCTGCATAACAGCTCCGATGCTGTCATCAACGCTTCCCAGAGCCTCGCAGTACCGCTTGTATAACAACTCGACGCTTTGGCCAGTGTGCAGAGCGAAATCCATACCGTGCCAACTGTTGCGCTGGTCCAGCAGCCAACGAGGACGATTCTTAAGGTTGTCCTTCAACAGTTCGCTCGACGCTGGAAACTTAAAGGGCCGGTCTTTTAGCGAGTCTTTGTATTTCGGTTCTGGAGTAAACGGATCGTGTACGGCTTTGTGCGATAGATACAAGAAGAACGGTTCGTCCGCGCCGTCCTGTTGCTCAAGAAACTCAATCGCCTTGCGTGTCAACAATGGCGTGATGTAGCCATCCTGCGGAACTCGCTTACCGTTGTCGTTGATCGTGTATTTTGGTCCCGGCGGATAGTACTGGCCCTGACCTTTGAAGCTGAACCAGTAATCGAAGCCGGGGCGAGGATTATCGTTCGCGTGGCCCATGTGCCACTTACCGATGAACCCGGTTTTGTACCCCGCCTCTTGAAGATACTGCGGAAAGAACAGCGTCCCTTCGGGTACCGCCCGTTGATTGTCGATCACGCGATGGCGGAAGGTGTACAGCCCCGTCAGAATCGAAGCGCGACTGGGCGAGCATAACGAGGTCGTGACGAAGGCGTTTTTCAGATGCACGCCATTCTTTGCCATCGCATCCATATGTGGCGTCTTCGCCAGCGGATGCCCCATGAAGCTCATCGCATCGTAGCGATGGTCGTCCGAGAGAATAAAAACGACGTTTCGAGGTTTCGCCCCTTCGTTCTTCACGGCCTTAACCGTCGATGGAACGTGAACAACCTGTGCATCGGCCGACTGCACTAGATAAATTGCTAGCAAGCCAGCAATCATGCAATGGAATAGCTTGCTTTTGAGCTTGTTTTCGTTCGATGTCATGTCGCCTTCCTCTGAACGCATTAGCTGCAGTGGTGAGGGTGTAATAAGCAAATCAATTTGATTCCGCCCTTTTCTCTTCCCAGGTGTCTTGAAAGCCACTGGGCTTCCAGGCAGCAGCGTAATCCAGGTGATAGCCCACTTCTCGTAGGTCGAGACAGAATCTTTGGGCAAGGACAGTCTCACGTTTCTTTGCAACAAGGTCATTCTTGATATGAAACGTCACGCCGTTGATATTAAACAGAGTTTCGTCTCCAAGAATCTCAATGGTGCCCTCGTACCACTGGCCGTACTGGAGCTTTAGAGATTTGCTCTTCACCATCACTTTCTTCTGCCCTCGTTTGCCCAGGATGTAGTTCTGAAAGACGAGCTGGGAGCCGTCGGGGGTCATTTCCAGGCGGATCCAGCGGTGCCCAAGATCGATGAAACAGATTTGTTCTTTCACCTTTCGATCCAGTTCCAGGAACTTCACTCGAAACGAAAAGATGTAGTCCTGCCTGCCGAGTTTGAAATGGGAACGAACAGATTCTTCATTCCCGTACTTCGCGCCTTTGGGTGCCTCTCCATGGACAGAAGGCGGGATGGTCACCATAACGCCATTCTTCACAGTGCCCTTGGTGTGCTTTCTCAGGTCGAGAGTCGCATCGACTTCCTTCTGGTCATCGAAGTGCTTTTCAAAGATGTTGTCACCTTTGTTGAGCATGGTTGCCCTGAGCGACGTCCCAGCCACGTATTTGTCTGCCGTTACGCGGCTGTCAGCCATCAGGCAACTGATTGTCATCGCCAGCAAGAGATTGCAATGTTTCATTGATTGTTTGCCTGGGTGTTTTCAGGTGTGCCGGTACTTTTCACTTCGGTGCACTCTACGCAGCAAGAAATCGTGGATACGAGAAGTGTCATCATCATGCCGTGAGGCCCGTCATCGTTCCGGTGCTCGTGGCGAACGAGTCCTGTTCGAGTCCCAGCCGTTGCAGTGCGCTCACGAAGAGGTTTGGCAGCGGATAGTTGTCCTGCTGGTCGAACGCCAGGTGCAGCCCGTGTCGGAATCCGCCTCCAGCAAAGAGGACCGGCATGTTCTTGTTGTCGTGACTCGATGCGTTTCCGAGATTCGATGTCATGAGCACCATCGTCTCATCCAGCAACCCGTCGGACTTCAGCTGGCGCAGGAAGCGAGCCCATTGGTCGATCATGCCTTGCTCAACTGACGTCAGCTGCCGAATGGTACCGTCGTCCATTCCATGATGGCTAAGGCCGTGGTAGTCGCCGGGAACGTGCAACGTGACGAACCGCGTCGAATCGGTCCGCAGCGCCATGCGAATGATGTCGAGGAAAGTGCCCGCAATGCCGACGGTATCCCGCGGGATGGACTGCGGCTTTTCCATGTCGACTTTCGGCTTGGCGCGGTGCGTCCAGGCTTCGTTCGCGACCATTCGCTGCTCAAGTTCGCGAACGCTCGTGAACCAGTCATCAAGCTTGTCGCGATCACCGGCGCCCACGTTGCGTTGCAGCCGTTTCGCCTCTTTACCGACCACGTCCATAATGCTTCGACCGCGCCGAATGAGCTCGGCCTGTCGCTCACGTTCTGCTGGCGTGTCATCAACAAACAACGTGGTGAATAAACGCATCGCATTGTTCTCAGCCGGAATCATCGAGCCGTTCTGCGTATAAGATGGGCTGGTCTGAGATCTGGTATTGAGTACCAATGACGGGAATCGCGTTTCCTCACCCAGTCGCCTGGCCATCAACTGATCCAGCGAAATCGTGTTTCGCGATGCCGATCCACGTGCGTTGGGGCAGGCCGAAAAGATGCTGCCCTCGGCAGAGTGCCCACCAGAAACCCCCGGGTGTGAAGTGCCTGAGACGACGGTGAAGTCGTCTCGCAGATCATCCAGGTTTGCGAGGTATCGAGATGGTTTGTAATCCTGGCCTTTGGTTTCCGGCACCAGGTTCGGGTTGTGTAAGCCAAGTGCGAGGCTGACGCCGACAAATCGCTTCGCGTTATTGCTACTTTGCTCCGATGCAAACGCCGGTTTCATCGCATCGAGCAGCGGCAGGCAAAGTGAGACACCCGCGCCACGCAAGACCGTACGGCGAGACAAGGCACTCGGTCGCCGGTGAGTTTGGGAGTTCAATGAGTCGTTCGACATCGTTCGTTCTCGTTCGATGATGGATGTGTCGTAGGAGGGGCTAAGTGCCCGTCTCACAAAGTAAGTCACTTCTTGAGGAACAGGTCGCTGGTCAGTGCGGCGTGAATTAACGTTCGCATCCCGTATCCGGATGCTTTGGAATCGGCAACGATCTGATGGACGGCTGGTTGATCGCTGTAGCGAATCGGCGCGCCTGTGGCGTAGGTCAGGAATTGCTCGGCAAACCCGCGTGCAATCCGTTCTGGCTGATTCACAAAGAGCTGCTGCCATGACAGAAGGCCTTCGAACGTCTGTCCGTCGGCAGTCTTGCCCGAAGGATCGATCGCTGCCCCTCTACCTCGCATTCCGTATCGATCACGCCACACTCCGACCGGATCGAAACTCTCCAGGGCGAATCCAGGTGGATCGATCGTTCGGTGGCAGGCATTGCACGATTCATCCGATCGGTGTTTGGCCAATTGGTCGCGAATAGAGGTCGCTCCTCGAATGTCCGGCTCGACCGCTGGAACTCCCGGCGGTGGCGGCGGAATCCGCACTCCAAGAATCCGCTCGTTGACAAACACGCCACGTACTACCGGAGACGTTGTGGTTCCATCGGCCGTCACCTTCAAGATGGCACCCTGAGTGATCAGACCGCCACGCCGACTGCTCGGTGACAGCGAAACGGTCTGGATTCCCTTGCCAGGCTGCCAACCCTTGACGTCGTCGGTGACTCGATAATGGCGTAGTAGCCGCTCGTTCAAACTGGCAAAGTCTGAATCGACGAAGCGAGCGACGCTCAAGTCCTGCTCGATGAGCTTGCTGATGTACGTGCGAGTTTCCTGAAGCATCGAGTTCTGGACGACCGGATCAAACGTGCGAAACTGCCTGGTGTCCGGCGTAGTGAAGTCGATCTCGTTCAGCTTCAGCCATTGATCGGTGAAGCTGTTGATGAACTGTTTCGAGCGAGGATCGTCAAGCATGCGATCAATCTGCGTGGCCAGAACCTCCTTGGTCCGAAGCTTTCCTTCGGCGGCCAATTGCAGCAGGGTCTCGTCGGGCGTATCTGTCCACAATGCGTAGCTGAGTCGCGACGCGATGGCATAATCGTCTAGCGCCCCGGGTGACTCAACGAACGTCAGCATCCTCGGCGAGCAGAGAATTGTGCGGTAGGCGGCACGCAGAGCATCGACGAACGATCCGTTTTCGGCGAGTACGTCGAGACCGATCCGCTGATAGTCGGCGACTTCAACCTCGGTGACCGGGCGTCGAAATGCCCTCGATGCGAAGCGAGTCACCAACCGTTTGAGAACACCTGTTGGATCAGCCTTCCACTGTTCCTGCTGTGCATTACCGAACAGATTCTGGCTGACCTGCTCGCGGTCGGCATTTGGATAGATGCGTTCAATGCGAATGCCACGGTGCGCGATTCCTGAAAAACCCTGTTCTTCATTTCGCTTATGGTAGGCGACCGTGTCTGGTCGCCCGGTTTGGGTGGGTGCCCCGCGGAGCGTTCGGTCGTTCGGCTTCAGTTCCAGGGTATGGCGTCGTTGAATCCAGGCCTCGTACTGCATGTCTCGCGGAGTCTCGGTTGCTTCCACGATACCGACGTCGTAGAGAATCGGTTGGGCTGAGGCAGCGACTCCTGATCGCAGGGTGCCCCAGACCGTACCGCCTTTCACCGGGTTGACCGCGCGCACGTCGCGAAGCGTGATTCGATACCAGCCATCCAGTGGAATTCGGACGGAAGTCATTCGTCCGTAAAACGCCCGATAGACTGGCCACGAAATACTTTCGCCATTGCGAGACTCGGGGCCGCGGTAGTTGCGTCTCCCGATTCCTCGCGACAAACGCCACGGTGCGTAGTCTGCGGTGTAAGTGACGTCACCGTTGAGAGCACGATCGAAGGCATCGGTCAGCGCACGGTCAGCAACGTCCAGGTATCGCGCCAACAGGTAGTACGACAACTGTTGGCCGTCGGCGACGGTTTCAAATCCGTGCGCCACCGCGTCTTCCGGCAACTGATCCTGGAGCGGACGATCAATCCCCAGCAACGAATGAATCGTGTGCTCGTATTCCGTCCGCGTCAGACGTCGGCCGCGAACCCTGCCTCGATCCGCGATGTCGCGCGAGTCCGATTCCATCAGTCGCTTATCGAGACCTTTCAGGAATCCGGCCGTGTCTTCTGGCCCAAGGCCCGAATCGGGCGGCATCTCTCCGTCTCGAACACGCTCGTAAACGCGCCGCCAACTTTCGAAGGCGTGAGGCTTGTTGAGGTCGAATGGAAGCTCGGTCAGGCTCAGCCCAGCTTCCGGCTCATCGCCACTGTGACAGTCCCGACAATGCTGCCCAAGAAACTTGTCGATTGCTACCGGTGGACGCTTAAGATCCTGCTCGGCAACGTTCTCATTAGCCGTGGCCGTCCCCGCGAAAGCAATGAATAACCCGAAGATCAGTACACGCAGAGATCCGAGCCTGCGTATCACGGAACCGATGGATCGACGTTGATCAGATTCGATATTCATACCTCTATAGTTCGCGACAGCCCAGAACCTGCCGCCGATTTCTCCATTTTCTGTAGGGCCGGTTCCCACAAGCCGAACGTCGGATTCCCCGACAACACCGGTCGATCCTCTGGTCACACGTGACAACACCGGCCCTACTTATTGACGACTCCAAAAGCTCGACCAAATGCCCCATTGCTCTTCGGTGAAGATCTTCTTCAGCTTCTTCTTTCGTTCTCCGTAGAATTTGCCTCTCGCATCGCTCTGCGCGTGTCCGTTGAGATTCTTGAACCGAGCCTCGGCGGCTTGGCGTTCTTGTTCCAGTTCGTCGAGTTGACTCTGTTGCTCCGCTGTGAGTTTCAGCGCTGCAAACATTTCGGCGGGCGTGGTGGGTTCGGACGTCTTAGCGGGGGTGTCCAATTCAGAAGGGACAACCATTGGCAGTGGCTTGTTGAGGGAAGCGCCGCCATGCCAGATCGAAGCGTTTTCGTTGGCTTCTTTAACGAGAGAGAGCAGCTTCTCATTGGGCTCGCCGAACGGACTGAAGAATCCGCATTGCTGGCCAAGTTGTTTCGTTCCCGCCGGAGCCCATTGCTCGATGTAGCCGCAATACCACCAGCCGAGCATGTAGGGGTGGTCTTCCATTGAGCCTTTCAAGTATCGACGGTATTCACTCGCGACCGCGTCGAAGCTGTCCACCTCCAACCCTTTGATTTTTGTGTGTTTGGAAGTCTTGAAGGAGTACGAGTGGTCGCCGTTAATGATCGGCAGGCCGGTCTGGCTGTGCAATTTTCGGAGGGTCGTGTTGTATTGATCCGTGTAGAACGTGTAGTACTGAATCATCATGACGTCACAGTGTTTGCCGATCGCGTCAAGTACTCCGTCGGGAATCATGTCCACCGATTTGTCGTAGCCCACGTCGTGCTTGTCGCCAAGAAGCAGATGGTTTGGGTCGTATTTCCTGATAAGTTCTCGATGCAGGCCATACCACTTCTCGGCCAATGCGGTCAGCATGTCGTCCGCGTCCTTTTGGACCTGGGCGAGTTTCTTAGGCTGGATGGGCCAGTCCGTGACCTTCGCCAGGTCGTCCCACGAAGCGATGCCATCGATGGCGTAGACCTGGGCAGCTTCGATCGCCGATGCATGGTTGCGCTTCAGGATTCGCATCCATTCCTGTTTGCCCGCTGCGTCGGCGGGAAGTGCTCGCATGTCCTGAACCCACGGGTAGACGAGTCCGCCGTCGGGAAACATCGGTCGATGCCACCGCCGTACTCGCTTCAGATCGGGCATGTCGAAGTAGGCATATCCGAGGCAGTACTTTGCGTCACGCAACGGCGTACATGTCTTCTTCGCCAGGGCATCCAGTTTGTCTCGGAAGCTCGTCGAGAACACGTCAGGAAATCGATCTCCCCGTCGGCGATTCATTCCCATCAGGGAAATGCTCTGAACCTTAATCTTCGCGACATAATAGATCTTTCGCTTCTCGTAGAAGTCCAGCGGCGTCGAGTAGGCATGGAAGGGAATCGTGTTGAATGCGTAGTCCTTAAAGTCCTTCACGACCATGTCGGCATAGCCTGCGTGGTTCTTCGCGCGAGGATTCAGGCCACCCCATGATCCCTTGATGTCCGCACCAAATCTCTCGGTCAACCACCCCTTGTTGACTTCATTGAACAGCACGCCGCCCTCACCAACGTGATTCATCCCAGTGGTGATGAACCGCTTGCCGGTATGATCGGCCAGCCACCAAACGCCGTTGTCTTTTTGCAGGTGAATGAAACCCGGCTTGCCGATGACACGCGGCGGTTCTGCCGGATCCTGCGCTTTGCCGACGGCGACTGCCAGGGCTAACGCAATGCAGGCGAAAGCGAGATGGCGGCTAGTTGTTTGTGTATTGGTCATCATTTTTTTTGTAGTGCGGACACTCTTGCCCGTGAATAGTTTTCCAGGCCGGCAACAGTGCCCGCCCCGCGAGTCAGCGGCCATTGTTCTGCAAAAACAGCGTTCGCTGGCGTGCGATGGCTCGGTAGTGCTCATTCGCTTCGTGGTACTCGTCGTCGAGTTGCTTAATCGCTGCCACGTTCATTGGATGACGAATGTTCTGGTAGATGAAGGCATTACCCTCTTTGGCAGTGGCGATCGTTTTGCTTCTAGGTTCATTGTCGATGCTGAAGAAACCTGGTTGACCGCGATCGTAGGCGGCTACCGTGTGAGAGTTGTCATGTAGGCAGGCGCAGAATGAGACGCCGATGAAGTTCGGATCAGCGGCCAGTCGGCGCGAAAGCAGGTGGTAAAGCACTCGTCGATCCAGATGGTCGGGAACCGGGCCTGGTGTCCTTCCCAGCTTAAGAAGTGTTTCCGGGTAGACATTGCCGAACACCTGGTCACTGAGTAACGCAGGCAGCCCGGTGCTTTCAACCACCGGACTGATCTTGTGCGTTTCACTGAAGTGCTGCGGAGCCAGCACGTCGATGTAGGGGGTGATTCGTTTCCAGAGTTCGGCCGAGTAGGTGACGCCTTTCACGTAGCATCCGAGAACCATGTGGTTGGAATCCACCTTGCGGATTTCAGCGTGTCCGAGCCGATTCACCCGGACAACGATTTCAGCGATCAAAGCTTCCTGGTCTGCGGCGATGTTCTTGTTCTTTGAATACGTGAAGTATCCCGCGGGATAAGCGATCCCTCCCTTTTGCCGCAGGTCATCAAAGGACTGGTAGTCCTTACCGTATACAGTGTTCAGTTTTTGGATGTCGCCGTCGTAACGCTTCTCAAGGACTGAGACCAGATACTGCCGGCCAGGGCTTCCTGGTTCGCGATCCAGAGTTTCATTGATCCACAAACCGGAACGCATGAAAGAACCGAATCCGTAGTAGTAGCCCATGATCCACGGATTGTCCTTGTTCGGCCTGACGTATCTCGCGACATTTTCTCGGACGAAGTCGGCATATTCTTCACTAAAGACGTCCGGGCGTTTTTCGCCCGGCTTCAATTCCACCTGATGTTTGATCAACGGCACGTGAATGGCGTGAGGAATCTTCTCCTCGCGATAGACGCGCTCGGCCAACTCGTAGTTGACGTAGCCAAACCGTGCGCGTTCTGTGCTGTAGGGGCCGCTCCAGACGCAGTTGTAACCCAACTCGCGCATCTTCTTGATGCCGTCGCGCAGCCAGGCTTCCTGGTTGCCTTTGTAGGAATACGTCACCGTGCCCTTTGAGAAGCCCGTTACCGGATGACTAAGGCCGATGCCAAAGAATCCGTGCCCCTCCGGCGTTACCAACCACCAACGACCGGCGATCATTTGCGTGTGGAAGAACCCTGTCTTCTTTCCCTTGATGTCGGTGAAGCCGCCATAGGTGTCGAGTTCCTGAGCCGAGGCCGAATGGCTGATGACGATGGATATGAGCAAAGCGAGAACGGTGGATGTGGATTTCATATTCCTGGTCTTATTTGCGTCTGGTTGGCTTTTAGGCCGGATCAAGGAGCGAAGCGATGCGGCTCCGGCAGTTGCGATTGGGCCATGCCGGAACGGTGCTTCACCTGGTCCGGCTTAC
>DNPC01000181.1 GCA_003501565.1 Planctomycetaceae bacterium
GCTCACAACTATATCCAATTCTCGACCTGCGTCTAGTGCTCGGTGGGTGGCACCAAACGAGATGGGAGCTTTCGCGGCATGAAAGATTGCCGCTACTACAGCGTATAGCACAGAACTACAACACCACCACCAACCAACTCTTAATACCTTTGGTTTTTTTGAGCGTTCCGTCTTCGGACATGCGCCAGGTTTCTGCAGCCTTGCAAGGAAATGCAGTATACGAAGCGTCTTTCAGTCTAAAACGAAACATGGGCGTTACGAGAAATGTGCAGCTCCCATTTGCATCGACTTTGACAGAATGAACCGTTAGTCTGGAAAGGACAATGTGAGTCGAAATAGGATTGATGTTAGTGTTGTTCAGGGCTGCATTGAACCGCTTGTTATTCTCAACGTCTAAGTCTTTTGCGGCCGTTACAAGACGTTTTACGGTCTTTTCAGGTAGATCAACAACTCCTCTCACTACGACTTGGCTTTGAAGCTTTGAGTTGTTGACTTGGCACTTGTAAGCCTTCGCGTTGTCTAGCAAGACGACGACTACCATGCTGGGTATCAAAACAACTCCGACGCGCCCAGGGACGTTAGACAAAACATGGCAGTGAATTTGGCATTTTGGCCATTTCACTTCGATCTCGACGGCGTGTTCTCGGCACTTAGGCGTTATCAGCGCGGGTGGCGTCTAGAATCATGTCGTAGACGTTGGGCAGGGCACTGGTTACGCGTGACCAGCTTGGTACAAAGGGTTGTTCAGATGTGCCGTGCAAGAATTCTTCCCCTGCGCTGGCGATGACGCGGCCAAAGAGCTCAACGGTGTCAGACTCTTGGTGCCGGTCGAGAGTCATACCGTTCATGACAGCATCGTTGTAATAGTGCTCCATCACATCGAGCGCGGTACGATAGTAGCAGGCGCGTAGCGTCCGGAAGAACCCCGAGGAAAACACGACTCCGTCAACGGCAATCTTCCGGTACAATGCTTTGCAAATATCACTCGCCATCCGGTGCAAACCCCCCGAGGCGTTCTCTTGGCTGACCGGTTGGTGTTTGTGGTCGTAGGCGTCAGCAATGTCGACTTGGCAGATGCGATTAAAGTTACAATTCCGATACATCTCCGAAAGCGTACCAATCTCCAATCCCCAGTCGCTGGGAATACGCAGTGACAAACATACTTCGCTGCGCATCGAAAACTCGCCGGCCAACGGATACCTGAAGCTACTCATATAATCAAGATAATCCAAGCGGCCGAGCGTTTGCTTGAGTGCTCGAAGTAACGGTGTGACCAACAATCGGACTACCCGCCCGTTGAGTTTGCCTGCGGCGGCGCGGTAGTAGTAGCCCTTGCAGAATTGATAATTGAATGTTGGATGCACCAGCGGATAAAACAGGCGAGCGGGAATGGAGCGATCGTAGGTCAAAATATCGCAGTCGTGCAGCGCGACCGCTTTCGAATTGCCAGCGGCCAGAAAGTAGCCTAAGCAATACCAAACGTTGCGCCCTTTTCCTGCTTCGCCGGCAGTGATCCCACGCTCTTCTAGTTCGCTGTCCAGGGCGCGCATCCGTGGACCGTCATTCCACAGAATGGTGTGCTTTTGTGGCAAGCGAGCGAAGAACTTCTTTGCGATTTCAAACTGGGATTCATCCGCGCGGTCGAGCCCAATGATAATCTCGTTGAGATAGTCTGCCTGGCAAAGCTGGTCGACGATTGGCCCCATTGCGGGGCCTTCTAGCTCGGAAAAGAGACACGGCAGTAGCAGAGTCATGGGGGATTCTGCAGAATAAGTCTTGAGCTCGGCTTCGAGTTCTTCCGTAGACCTGTTTCGCAAATTGTGGAGTGTTCCAATCACCCCGTTCTGCGCAAAATCCGCCATCGCCTGTCTCCGTATACTGAACTCAGTTTTGCGACGGGCTTGCCATTTGAAAGCCCCTGCCAACTCGACAAATCTCTCGAGCCGCGACCCGTTTGGTCAGCAGATGGTTTTAGACAATCGCAGCACGGTTCACAACAGTTGGCGGATTGACGACGATCGGAACTCGAGGACGCAGAACGAGGCCTACGACGCTAGGGCGAATCAAATCACCACTGAACGCTCCGGAGGGCAGAATCGCTACAAGCAATTCGAAGGTGTGGCGATTCGCAGCGTCTAAAGGCGCAGAGTTTGACCAAAATTGGCCGAGTCGAACTAGATGACCTTCACGCGAAGTTCTTTAAAGGGTCGACAACTTGAAGATGAGACCGAATTTCAGCATCAGTTCACTGCTACTAGTAATGCTGCTGGTTGCCGTATTCTTCGTTGGTGTTGAGTATTGCCAGGAGCAATTGCTGCGGTCTCTGAGGGAAGAGGAACGGGCACAAGAACTTAAGATGCACGAAATAGTACGCCGCCTGCGGGAAAGCCAACTTAGTCGTTAGGCTAGCTGCCACATTTCTTCCACAGTCTAAAAACAGGCTGAGCTACCCTTCCACAGTCTAAAAACAGGCTGAGCTACCTGTGTCCACAACTGGATCGAAATTCCCTGAAGTCGTCATGTGACGCCGGCTACGAATCCACTAGGGGACAGGCCGAGCCACGTGACCGCGAGGCTTATTTCAGATAGACGCCGCGACGTTTGGCGAGTTCACGCATCGCGAATTGGAAGTAGGGAAACGGTATCCGCTCGTTTTTCTCGCGAGCCCATTTGAAGACCAAGTTGACCATCTCGCGAGGCAGTTGCTCTTTCTCGACTCGGATGATGACCTGCTTGATGAAGGCAACCTGGGTTGGCCGCGATGCCCGCAGTCCATTTTTCAATTGGTCTTCCAGGCGAACTAGCGGGCTCGCAAACTGACGCTGCCCGTTTTGAGCAAACTGCCGCCCAGTCTGCTGAGCCATGCCATGTGTGGTTAGGCCCAATACAACTACAAGCGTTCCGACGGTCCAAGCCAAGTGTACGCGCTGGCGAGAATTCATTGGTCCCATCCGTGGTTCAAGTTACCGAGGAAGCAGTGCAATCGTTGGGTTAGCAAACCACAGAAAGCACCGTCAATACTCATAATCGGCGATTTCAGCCGTAGGCGCACAACAAGCTGTGCGGATTTGGTAGATTTTGTCGACGCATGAGAGAGGCGCAACAGTTGTCGAAATGTTCACTTGGCTGCGTTCACGATTTTGACCCCACCAAAGAAAGGCCGATATGGATCCAAACCTCCTCGCCTTTCTAGCTCTTCTGCCCATCCTATCTGTCGCAATTCTCCTGGTCGGTTTACGAATTCCAGCAAGTCGTGCGATGCCAGTCTGCTATGTCGTTTGCTTGTTGCTAGCATTCTTCATCTGGAAACTTCCGGTGGCCCAAATTACGGCCGCCAGCGTGAAGGGACTGGGCATCACGACCGAACTGTTGTTCATCATTTTCGGCGCGATCTTGCTTTTGAATACGCTTCGCTACAGCGGAGCCCTTGAGTCGATCCGGAACACGTTCTCTGGTATTTCGCCGGACCGAAGGGTGCAAGTAATCATTGTGGCTTGGCTGTTTGGGTCCTTCATTGAAGGCGCCGCGGGGTTTGGTACTCCGGCTGCTGTGGCGGTACCGCTATTAGTAGGTCTTGGTTTTCCACCGCTGGCGGCAGTTGTCGCCGGCATGATCATCCAATGTACGCCTGTTTCTTTTGGAGCCGTCGGGACTCCGATTCTAGTTGGGGTTGCCCAGGGCCTGGCGTCCGAGGGTCAGAGCCTGGCGGAGTTGGCTGCCGCGCAAGGTTTTGATACCGAGCGTGGATTGCTGCAGAGCATCGCGATTCGAGTTGCGGTCTTGCATGCCGCGTGTGGGACCTTCGTACCGCTGCTGCTCGTCGGGATGCTCACCCGCTACTTTGGTGAACGACGAAAATGGACGGAAGGGCTTAAGCTCTGGCGATTTGCATTGTTCGGTTCCCTAGCCATGACCATCCCATATTTGCTGGTTTGCATATTCCTCGGACCCGAGTTCCCGTCGTTGCTAGGCGGAGTGATCGGACTAGTTGTTGTCATCCCTGCCGCGCGTCGGGGCTGGTTTCTCCCAGATGATCGGCCCTGGGAATTCCCCGCAGAGGACGCTTGGGAGCAGGATTGGTCGGGCGCCGGGACCGTCACTCACACCGCGTCGCGCAAGATATCGTTGCCTTTGGCCTGGACGCCTTACCTGTTGGTAGCCGCACTATTGGTTATCACACGTCAGAGCTCACTGCCTGGCATTGATTTTTCGCCCATCGATGCCGTCAAGGCTTGGAAGGTTGGTGCGGGATCGCTGTTTGGCACCGATATCGCCTACATGACTTCACCGCTGTATATCCCGGGAACGGTATTCGTGCTAGTTTCGTTGATAACGCTTGTGTTACACCGCATTCCGCCTGGAGATTATGCTCTGGCCTGGCGAGATTCGCTGAGAACAGTTGTTCTGGCATCCGTAGCCTTGGTGTTTACCGTGCCGATGGTCCAAGTGTTTATCAACAGTGCGAGCGGATTGGCTGAGTATCCCAAAATGCCGATTGCACTAGCTATGGGCGCTAGCAACTTAGCAGGTGATGCATGGCCAATCATGTCGCCAATCATTGGCGGGCTGGGGGCTAGCGTTGCCGGGAGCAACACCATCAGCAACATGATGTTCTCACTGTTCCAATTTGAAGTGGGCGATCAGATAAACGTTGATCCGCTATGGATAGTCGCTCTTCAAGCGGTCGGCGGAGCAGCGGGCAACACGATTTGCGTCCACAATGTGGTGACGGCTTCAGCGGTTGTCGGCATCGCGGGACGTGAGGGCGTTGTCATCCGAAAAACTGCATTCGTCTTTGCCTACTATGCCCTATTGGCTGGCGGACTTGG
The DNA here is from genome assembly GCA_003501565.1 of Planctomycetaceae bacterium. Lineage (GTDB taxonomy): Bacteria > Planctomycetota > Planctomycetia > Pirellulales > Pirellulaceae > Aureliella. Next base: position 4,830 of record DNPC01000181.1, read on the forward strand.
ATTCGTGATCGTAAGAATCCTTGGCTAAGCACATACTTTTGCATCGGTGCCAAAGAGGCGCAACCACAATTAAGCTCAACAAGGTAGCCGCGTGATGGATAACTCCGATACCGTTTTGACACTACGTTTATTGCGGCAGCTGAAATCCGGCAAAGCTGGGATGAAGGTCGCAGATTCGACCGGCGTCTCTCTCACTGGAAAAGACCTGTTGGTTCGAACGCTTGCGCTAAAGAATTACCTATCGCGTCAAGTGCTCGAGCCCGATGAGAAGAACGTCGGAATTTTCCTACCACCGACGGTACCCGCCACAGCCACCAATTTCGCAGTTGCGTTGGCGGGCCGAGTGGCAGTCAATCTCAACTACACCGTGACCAGCCAGGTGCTCAAACAGTGTAGCGAAGTCGCGGAGCTGAAACATGTAATAACCAGCCGAAAGTTTATCGAGAAAGTTGGCCTCGATCCCGGCGTGCCCATGATCTACCTCGAGGATGTGAAAGAGCAGATCACCATTGGCGATAAACTGTCCGCACTTTTGAATGCACGTCTGCGCTCTGCCGACGGCTTGCATCGCTATCTGGGGCTCGATGGCACGCAGATGGATGATCCCCTGACGGTTATTTTTACATCGGGATCTACCGGTGTACCCAAAGGCGTTGTGCTAACGCATCGCAACGTAGGTCACAACGTGTCGGGGATTGACGAAACCATTCACTTAAATGAACACGACGTGGTGCTGGGCATCCTGCCGTTCTTTCATTCGTTTGGATACACAGTAACGCTGTGGGCTGCGAATTGCCTACCGTGTTCGGTTGCGTTCCACTACAGTCCACTGGAGGCCCGGCCGATTGGCAAGCTGGCCGAACAACACCAGGCAACCGTTCTACTAGCGACACCAACATTTCTGCGAAGCTACCTTCGCCGCATTGAACCGGAGCAATTCAAGCACATGCAGGTCGTTGTGGTGGGAGCAGAAAAAATGCCGCTGGCACTGTTCGATGAATTCCAGTCTCGATTCGGGTGCCGGCCTATCGAGGGCTACGGAGCCACGGAATTGAGCCCCGTAGTTTGTGTCAATGTGCCTCCCGAACGGGCTGCTGGTGGCCAACCGCCGGTCCGCGAGGGTAGTGTTGGCGTTCCCTTCCGCGGCATCGAAGCGCGCGTGGTCGATGTAGACTCCGATCAACCATTGCC
>DNPC01000337.1 GCA_003501565.1 Planctomycetaceae bacterium
CATCAAGAAGGGCTGGGAACCGGTATAGATCGGTTACGGGTTGTTCTGCTTCTTTTGCTTTCGCTTTATCCCGCGTGGATTACTGACTTTCCCATCGCCTGCCGCAAAATAAGCCAACCTCCGGCGAACATCCTGAGCTTCAAGTGCCTCGGGCGTAAGATCCTGTTCGCTGATTCGGATGTCGCAACCTTCGCCGTCACGCAGCATGACGGCCATGTTGAGCATTAGATTGGCTTCAACGCCACTTTTTGCCTCTCGCAAACTAGCCTTGATGGCAACCTGCGGTTCAAAATCGCCCGCAATCGCGAGGTACTGCGCGGCGCGGCACCGAACAAGTGGGCTTGGATCGACCGCTACAGCCTGCTTTGCCAAGCTTCCCAATGCATCATCCGACTCACCAAATGAGCTTGCCACGATATAGCCCCAGTATCGCGCAAGTTCATCGTTGTCTTGCAGCGCGGCATGGATGTCTTTCTTAGCAGATGAAAACTCCATGAGTTGCAAGTCAGCGATCGACATCAGCCTTTCGATGCGCTCCTTGTTTTCTTGGCCGTAGTCGACAGGGCTGTCAAATGCGTTTTCATACAAGACGCTCTCTGGAATGAAACTCAAATCTGGCATCGCCAGCAACTGCTGTCGCAACAGAGCCCTCATTTCCAACAAGGTCGCGGCGTACGCGGGGTCCTTCGCCAAGTTGACTACTTCGTGGAGATCGTTTTCGATGTCAAACAGCAATTCGACCGGACGCGCTTCGAAGAACTGACTTTGCGAAGGATTCAGTTCGCCCTCTCGATAAAGTTTCCTCCACTGTTCGTACGCGGCCATTTGGTATCGGTAGTTGTTCTGCAGTCCATCAAAGTTGAACGGTTGGTAGCTTCGTACATACTCGAATTTGCCTTTTCGCAGGGTCCGGACAAAATCGTATTTTTCATCGAATCGATCGGCATATCCCAATGCCGTGTCGCGGCTCTCCAGCATTTTCGCGTCCAAGCCGGCTCCTAAGAATGCCTGGCCATCGACGCCCTCGACGGGAGGCAGTCCAGCTAGTTGAAGCGCCGTGGCACCAAAGTCGATGAACGAAACGAAACCATCCACCGAACCGCCCACAGGGAACGGCGCTAGATCCCGGAAGTTGGCCGGAACGTGCACAACCAACGGCACGTGTAAGCCACTTTCATAGGCGTACCCTTTTCCCCTGGGCAACACGCCACCGTGATCGCCAAAATAGAAGATAAAGGTATCGTCGAGAAGTCCGTCAGTTCGCAGAGCATCGACGACCGCGCCAATTTGTTGATCCATCGTTTGGATATTGTCGTGGTACCTTGCAACTGTGTACCGCATTAGCGGTGTATCTGGATGATAGGGCGCCACGAACACGTCTTGGGGCTCCGTTTTAGTCGGACGCTTTTCAACGTCACTCTCAGGGAAGTGTAAGGTTCCTTCGTGGGTCGAACCGAACGATTGCATGTGGAAAAACGGTTGACCCTCGCGTCGATTTCGCCACGTCGCTTTGGGCGAGGACTGGTCCCACGTTCCCGGAGTTTCGATTGCGTTGTAGTCTTTCTTTTGGCGGTTCGTCGTATAGTAGCCGGCATCTCGGAGGTAGGCGGGAAACATCCGGACGCCTGGTGGCATGGAAGCTAGTTTGCTACGACGATGAAACTGTGTTCCAATTCGCGGCGCTAGGCAGCTGGTCATCAGTGTTGTTCGAGCTACCGAACACACTGGTGCATTCGAGAAGGCGTTACGAAAGATTAAGCCACTTTCTGCTAGCCCGGCAATGTTGGGTGTCGGAGCGCCGTGCGGGTCAAACAGCTCTAAGTAGTGGTAAGAGTTGTCTTCTGAAATCAGCCAAACGATATTTGGTCGTTTATTATGCGATTCCGACTGAGAACCTGACGCTGACGCCAACGGTGAAAGGAACAACACTGCCCCAAACACGAATGTACAGACGGCGGAAAGCCACGAGCTCGATCTGAACCATTGATTACATTCGGCGGCACGCGACTGCAGAACAACAAACGGTAACATGAGGTATTTCCCGGCAAGGCTAATGCGATAGATCGCAAGAATATACCACCCTGCGAGGTTGACATGTTGCCAATCGTGCGCTGAATTAGACTTGCAACAAGAGAGCCAGCAATCTGGGCGGTGTTCAAACAACAAGGTTGAGCAATACCGGCGGACGACAAACTTGAAATAGGGCCACCGAAGCTTTCAATAAAATGGCCGCGCCTGACATTTATGGGGTTCGGACGGGAAGCTCGATAGTAGAATCACTTAAGAACTTGTCACGCAGCTGCGTCCAGCGCTCCGCCATCGAAGCAAGACGCCCTGGCTCCTGTGCCGACAAATCGACCTGTTCGGCACGATCGCTTGCCAAATTGTAGAGTCGCCAAAGCGATTCTTCGTCACGCGGTTTGGGCGCCCTGGAATAGGGAAATACCCGCGATTTGTCTGAATGAATGATTTTCCAATCTCCTAGACGCAGTGCTCGGTTTCCTTCATGACAGAACCAGAGTTCCTCATGGTGAACCGCGTCGGCATTGTCAAAGATGTGAACAAGGCTTTGCCCTGCGAATCCTGGGGCAGCGGACTCCTGCCGCTTGACTCCCGCCAGATCCAACAGCGTTGGTGTAATGTCGACGACGTGCCCGACGGCGTGTCGAAATTCACCTTGGCTGGTAATCCCTTTCGGCCAATGAGCAATTAGCGGAGTTGAGATACCGCCCTCATGGACCCAGGTCTTATGCCGACGAAACGGCGTGTTGGCAGCACTTGAAAACCCCGGTCCAAGACAAAGATAAGTTTCGGCTGAACCCATTGGTGCGTTTGGATCATGTCCGTCACCACGCACCATGATTTCAGCACTGGCTCCGTTGTCGGACAAAAACAGGATCAGCGTTTTTTCAAATGCGTCCATCGTTTTAAGCTGGTCCAGAATCCGGCCGATTTCCTGATCCATTCGGTCGATCATTGCCGCGTGGATCTCCATCTTGGCAGCTTGAAAGTTCCTCTGCTGCTCGTTCAGAGTGTCCCAGGCTAACGGTCTATTGATCTCTCCAGGCCCAAGCTCTTCGATCTGCTGGGGAAAAGCGTAGGGTGGTCCAACATCGGGTTCCAAAGGCGAAAGAGAAGCAACTTCGATTCCAAGGCTTTTCTGACGCTGGTGCCGCTGCTTCCGCAACGTATCCCAGCCGTCGGTATAGCGACCGCTGTATTTGGCGATGTCCTTCGGCAGGGCGTGCAATGGGAAATGGGGAGCGCGAAAGGCGACGTATTGAAAGAATGGTTGCCCGGGTGTTTGTTCTGCATGTAGCTTTAAGCACTCGACCGCGTGCTGGGCTGTATGGATGGTTTGGTAGTAATTTGGATCTCGGTTCTTTCGCTTGATAGTCTCAAAGAACCCATGTCCGCGCGAGGTCTCATCGGACAGATCAAAGCCACAGTTAGTGGGCTGACCATCGATGTGCCACTTGCCAGAGTGATACGTTCGATAGCCCGCCGGTTTGAGGTATTCTGCAATCGTCTTGGCCCAGACGGGCCGTTTGCCGCGTCCGCCAAAATTCTTGGGCGCCCCAGGCATACCATCTCGGCGAATTTGTTGCGGATAGTAACCGGTTACCAAAGCAGAACGCGTTGGCCAGCATCGGGCGGTGTTATAGAACTGTGTAAACCTCAGGCCGCCGGTGGCAAGCGCATCCAAATTCGGAGTCGAAATCTCGCCGCCGTAGCAACCGGCATCTGAAAATCCCATGTCGTCCGCGATGATGACCAAGAAGTTTGGGAGCTCCTTTGCAGCAGCATTCTGGTTCCCACCGTTGATCGTCGCAATTAAGACAACCAGAGTTGCCACTACTCGCCAATTTCCCATCTGCGTGCCTGTTCGATTCTTGGAATCCCAATGAATTGCTACGTTCTTGCGCGTCATGGTAGCACACGCCACTTACCCATTGGCGATCGGCATGTGTCATTTACTGATTTCGCGCGTGAGTACCAACCATTCCTTGACCAATTCAGCTCTCACATCGCCCGGCAAGGTGACTGCGTTACCCTCTTGTGTCGGCGCCGTCGAATCAAGCAGACTACGCAGTCGGCTCCAGTGTTTTCTAGTCATTGACTGAAGCGGCCATTTCTTCTCATCCCAACTGATGGCGATTGCCGCTTGAACGACTGGCCACCGCTCGGGTAAGCAACGTAGTGTCGGAAACACGAG
>DNPC01000336.1 GCA_003501565.1 Planctomycetaceae bacterium
GTACGCGGCACAGAACACTTCTTGACCAATGCTATGCTGCTTGGCCCGGTCCTAGATATCCCCTCACCGCCGGTCACAGCCACGAACACCGCTGGCAACTAGTTGCATGTCGACAAGCCACATGTGGCAGCCGAGCCTGTCCACTACTTCCCAATCTGTTACTTCCCAACCTGTAGCCAATCGATCTGCGTACTTCCTTCACTGGCCCGAAGAATAATACTGTTGGGACCATTTTCAAGATGCGCTTTAAAGGGCAATGTTGACCAAGTGTCTGCTTCGCCGGTAAACGCAATTTCACCAATCCTGGAACCGTTTACAAACAATGTGTGCTGAGCCCCAGGTTCTGTCGGGCGGAACCGAAATCTTGCGAGGAATTCCCTAGGTTCACCACCAAAGTAGAACCGCCATGCGATCCAGCCTGATGCGTCCAAATCAAGATACTGTCCGCCACTTGGCAATCCATCGGTGCTAGAGGTCAATCCAGAGTGTTTCGACGTTTCCGCTTCGATGATGAGCGGTTCACCGGGATGCAAAGTCGGCAGTGAGCCACGTCGATCGGGGCGTTGGTAGTCAGTCGTTCCATAAAGTTCTTGGACTCTTCGAAGCAACGCATCGTACATCCGCTGCCGTTGAGTTGCCAAGGTTTTCGCCCGCGCCTGATAAACCAGGCTAGCATTGTGCCAGGTTTGTGTCGGGTCGGCGTAGTTCCACTCATAGCCGCCATGTATGCCCGTCCAGTAATTGGGGCGCTGCCGGGGAAACGGCTTGAAATAGCGGCCAGCCCAACTAGTCTGCGTCGGATCGTCAAGCTGGTGGCTCGGATCGATCATGTATAGGACCGACGGCGTATCACCCGCGCGAAAGTTATCCGCCCAGGGGACGGTATCGATGACATCGCTAATGTGTTGCCCCAGATGCCCACCACAAGCAGCCAAATCTTCCTTGAGCTGAATTGCTTCTCCGCCGTGGAACATTCCGTTGTAGGTCCAGTCGCTCTCGAGCCACCACATCTGCGGAAAGTCTTCAAAAACGTATTTCCGACCGCCACCATTCCAGTTTGCCTCCTTGCCGTCGCCTCCACTCTCCTTGGCTTTCACGTTTGTTCCAATGGTTATCAACCGCAGTTTGTCAGCGATACTCGGCTCGGTTTTCAGTGCATCCCCGATGAGCCTCATGTTGCCCCACACCAATACCCACAACGGCCGGTCATCATCACGCCGCGCTTCATCAATGATGCGTTTGATGGCGGCTGATCGCCCGGTCACAAGCGCTCCCGATCGCAGCTTTTCTGCACTGGGATACCCGCATGAGCGAAATTGCTCCTGATGCTGATGAACGTCTTGGGCGTAGAGATCTAGGGCGATGTTACACGCTCGAATTGCACGCGGCGAAAACCGGTCTGGAATGATCGCTCGAATGTCCAAATCGTTTGCGTACCACAGCAAATGACACAACGACTGGCGATCGTCTGGATCACCACTGCCATCGTTGATGTCGGTAGTAATGATGACCCTCGGCTTCATCTGTCGGCGGACTTGTTGGAGTGGATCCTGTAGTGTTTTGACGTCTGCTGAGATCACAGTTTTGCCGTCATCCGCTGGCTCCTGCTGACTTACTTCGGATCCACGAAACACGTGATTACGGAGATGCTTCGGCTTTTCGCGCGTCGAAAGCGTGGCGCGAAGCGGATCAAAGTGTGGATTCTCTCGCGGAACCGACGCACCGCAATCCTCAATCCAGCTGTGTAGCTTCTGACGCATTCGCGCAACGCGATCAGGGAATTGTCCGGATACGTCGCGTGTTTCACTAACATCATTGCGCAAGTTGTATAGTTCCAAGCGGCTGCCCCGATGGTATTGTTTGTTTTCGTCGTACCAATCTCCAAAGAACTCAATCAGTTTCCAATCGCCCTCACGAACAACTGCACTGGGAGTCGCGGCCCAGAGCAGGTCATAAAGCGGCATATACCAATACAGTGCCCGCTCCGGCAGCGATTCACCGCGGAACGCAGGCAGCAAACTTTGGCCATCTTCGGGGGCATTTGTCTTCACGCCTGCGGCATCTAGCAGAGTAGGAAACCAATCAACGACGTGAATCGGCTGGCGGCTGACCGTGCCGGTTAGAATTGTCTTTGGCCAGCTAACAATACAAGGCACCCGAATTCCGCCTTCGTACATAGATCCCTTGCCCTCACGCAAAGGAAAATTCTCAAGTTGCTGATCACGAACCACTAGCGGTTTGGCCAGATCAAGTGGACTACCATCAGCCTGTTTGTTTTCATAGCGTGTGTCAACGCCGCCGTTATCAGCCAAGAAAATGATGATTGTGTTCTCGCGTTGGCCGGTCTGTTCAAGAGCGTTTGTCAATCGACCTATTGAATCATCTAGATGCTCTACCGCCGCCAGATAAGTCGCATTGCCATGCCCGGACTGGGGCGCTCCACGATCGCGATACTCCTGGATTTTTGCCTCGGGTGCAGTAACGACACCATGCAAGGTATGGTGCGATAGATAATAGAACCAAGGCCGGCCGCAATTGGACCGGATAAAGGCAATCGCATCGTCGGTTAGGTGGTTTACCCATTTGTCGCCTTCGTTCTGTGAACCTTCCCCAGGCAGCCCGACGTGATCGAAGCCAAATTCGGGGCCCGCCGATCTCTCTAGGTAGCTATAGTACCCTTGCTTGCGGTTGGTGGTTAAATGCCACTTACCGGACATGCCGGTCGCATAGCCTGCGTTTCGTAAAGCGATCGGAAGGCGGCATTGCTCCGGGCGCAACTCCTCCCGAAACATCGGCTCGGCAACTGCCGCGTAAGGCGCTCCGTACCAGGGAATTACATGCCACATTCCGTTTCGTGCGGTATGTTGGCCAGTCATCAACGACGCCCGGGTCGGTGTGCATTGCGGCATCACATACGCATCTGTGAACCGCATTCCCGATTCGGCCAGCCGATCTATATTCGGCGTACGAACATGCTTGCCGCCGTAGCACTCCAGGGACGAACATGCCTGGTCATCGGTTAGGATGAACAAGACATTCGGGCGCGATTCAGCAAACGCGATCGTCTCCCTCACGCACTGGCTAACGGCTAACAAAGCAAGCAGGCTGACTAATTTCATGAGCGGCTATTTCTGGCACAGAGATGTAAATGGCAACCGCCTACGCGACCTGTGAATCCTGTGAAGCTTTTCTCGGCCAATCTCAAACACCAGACGCGACCGATCGTGCTATTGTCAGGTTGTCTCATTCGGCCAACCATCTGGCACGATGAACCATCGATCGAGTTCAACGGCCCTCGCCGAATCGTCCCGAAATCCGCAGACTAATGTCGGCCGACCATCGTTGCGAAAGTGATTGCTGAGTAGTTCAAGAGCTTCCTCTACGGGCAAGATATCATCCCCCGAAGAATTAGCAACTTCGTCAGAGAGCCAATAGGGTTTCCGCATTACGCGATACCATAGTCGACTGGAACCCAGCCACTCTGGCAACTCGCGGGCCCATAGCCATTTGCCTCGCAAATGATCAGGTGCTAGCTCAACGGGCGCACTAACCCTAGCGCTGTTTCGCCAATGGTAGAAGATCCGGCCTTTTACTACGGCATCTTGCGCATCAACGCCGGAGAAGTAACGAGTTCCCAGCGGTAGCTGATGCTCAAGGATTCGCCTCGTTTTCCTGTCGAGCGTATCGCGCGAGTCTGGCCCAATGTACTTTGCTGTTCGCGTATCTTTCGAGTCAAACCGCAAGTAGAACTTGCACGCCATCTCCCAGTGATTCACATGGCCGAACGAATCACGAAAAAGCAAATCGACTTCGCCCACCGTTCGATTTCCATCAATCACTTGCCGCGAATGAGCAACGATTTCATAGCCGCAAATGTACTGAATCCAGTAAACGATTAATCGCTCGAAATAGCGTCCCACTCTCCTTTCGTCGTATGACGAAAGGTAGCCCCTCAAATGATCACTGTCGATGTCGCTAGGAGTCAACCGACATGATGGAACCGATGCTTGGCTGGTAAGTCGAATCAAGAGAGGGCTGTTCACAGCCCAGAGTAAATCCCGCACAGGACGCGCTAATGACTGCATCGCTAGTCGTCCCAGATACCCAAACAACGCCGCAGGAACACGATTTGACCAATGTGATAGGCGTTGTGATCTGCAACAAGCAGAGCTTCACGTAGAATCGTTTGACCGTCACCGTGAGGAATTTCTGCAAATAGATCGGTCGTTGAACTGGCAACCAAATCGATCATTGCCTGCCGGTCATCTAGAAAACTGGCAATACTGTGTTCCCAGGCACTTGCGATTGGTGGCGCATCTTCGGCGGGCCATAGGCCATCTGGAAATTCTGGAGAGATGTGATTGGGATCGCGCGAGAACTCCAAAATATCCCATTGGCAAATGCGCAAGTGTTCTAGCAAACGCCAAAGTGTATGCCCGACGCCCGGAGCATTCGCACCTCGCATCTCCACTGGTACGTCCGCAATTGCTTGCTCGAATCCCAGGTGCGCTCCTCCGCCTTTTAAGACATATAGAACATGATCGCGCACCGCATTTTCCTGTTTGCTCATTTGGATTTATCCTTGGTACGAAAATGCAGAGTCTGCTCGCACTTTCTGTGGTAGGCCAAACCAAGAGCTAGAGTTTAACTTAGAACCTATCCGAAAACC
>DNPC01000079.1:0-7598 GCA_003501565.1 Planctomycetaceae bacterium
TAATCAGCGTAGTCAGCGGTATCGGTTTGAAAGTGCTCGATAACTACCGTGAACAAATCCTCACGCTCAAGCCCCTGACGTACCAATCCCGACGCGGGTGCAATCGCCGCCGGATTAGAATTAAAGACAATCAACGCTGACGTCGCAGACTTACCAGGTTCGCTTCCGACCAGCTCGCTTCCTAATTGGTTCTGATTCACATGCCTACGGTTTGGACGCAGTAAGTGTTCTCCGCTGTATCGGTTCGTATTTAGATAAAAACCACCACTGGTCGATAGGGCACCACCGCCTCCCTTATGCTTCCAGGAGCCTAGAAGTGCAGGCAACAAGGTAATGGCCCTGACCGCATTTCCACCACCTTCGTTACGACTTAAGCCGTACCCGACTTTGATAAATGAATTCTGGGAAGCACACAACGCGTCGGCCAAGCAGCGGACCTCATCGATACTGAGCCCACAGTAGTCAGCCGTTCGTTCAATGGTCCATTCCTGGCAGGCCGCCTGATACGCATCAAGACCAGTCGCGTAGGCATCCAGGTATTCGTTATCCTGCCGCTCGCGACTTAGAATTTCACGTCCCATGCAGAGCGCCAGAGCGGCATCGGTGCCCACAGATACTTGCAGATGAGTGTCCGCAAATTTGCTGGTCTCATTGCGAAAGGGATCAATGTGGACAATCCTCGCACCACGTTTACGGGCGGCTTTGAGAATCGGAACTAAGTGCGAGTTAGACCGCAGCGGATTGAATCCCCACAATACAATTAGTCCACTATGCTCAACATCCTCCGGTGCAGTCGATAGCTTATTCGGCCCATAATTGAATTCCCAAGCCGCTCCGCCGGTGGCCGCACAGATCGTCCAGTCCAGTTCTGCTGCGCCCAGACCGCGAAAGAAAGCTAGCGGAAAGTCTCGCTCGATGAGTCCCATCGTACCTGCGTACGAGAATGGCAGAATGCTCTGTTCTCCGAAGCGAGTGATCCGCAACTTGAGTTCAGCAGCGATCCCCTCCAGCGCCTCGTCCCAACTGACTGGTACGAATTTCCCTTCGCCTTTCCGGCCGACGCGTTTGAGGGGAACGGTTAGACGATCTGGATGGTGCTGCTTCTCCGGAAATCGAGCCATCTTTACACACGCGAACTTGCGGGTGATGGGATGATCCGCCCCATCAAGCTTCAAAACCTGATCACCCTTGACCGTGATATTCACCGCACAAGTATCTGGGCAGTCGAGTGGGCAAACAGAAGGAAGTACTCGAAGCATTCGATCGTCCTGGATTGGTAACTGTTAAGTCGATGCAATCAGGATTGCCACCCTGAGTGATATCGATTTTATTGTTGACGGATTTGCAGCCTTCCGCGGAAAAACTAGCCTCCCCCTCGGGGATCTTAAACGCACCGTGTTGTTCTATCCTATGCGATCAGGATGACGTTTATCATGTTGGAGAGAACGGTCCCCTCCCCTAACGCTCATTTGTCATGTTCGACGCTAGTTCCTTCGATAGCGTTTCACCGCATCACCCGCCAGCTTCTGACGTTGCTTTCGAGCTTGGCGGCGAGCGTCGTTTTTCGTTTCGGCGATGTCCTGCTTCAGGCGCGAACGTGTTCGTAGCAAATATGCTTTCAAAGCAGTCGCTAATTCCTCACTTTCGCAAATCTGATGGGCGAGGAACATCGAAGCGACCGTGATTTCGTCGGAGTAGACAAGCAACCGGCTCAGATCGCCAGCTACGTGAATCGCGCTGGCCGATTCTAGTTGATTTAGCTCCGCCACTAGCAACATCATCCAGATCTTCTGGTCGTTTGATTCCGCCCGAAGCTTCCGAAGTTCTTCCGCCAGTCCAACGGCACGAATTCGCTGCAAACCGCGAATGATCCAAGTGCGATTGTTACTGGGTGCACCACTGATCGCATGAATCAACCGAGCCGCCGCTTCGGCTGTTCCTGCGCGCACCAGTGCTTCGACTGCTGTCGTAAACACCTTTTCTTCAGGATGGTGTAGGTGCGCCGCAATGTGCTCTTCCAGCCCAGATTCCGGTTGCATAGCAAGGCTCTCAAGAGCCAGCCAAAAACTTGGGTTTGGCGCAGACAGTGGTTGCGACAACCGAATCGCAGCCGCCATGTCAATCGCATCGGGATGATGGCCACGGAGCGCCTCAAGGGCAAAACGCCCCTGTAGCCACGCGGCATCTGCTTCAGGGGTTTCCGTTAGTTCCGCGACGGCGCTGTCCAACTGCTGAGTCAGCGATTCGAGCGTTTGCCCGGACATCTCGATTCGCGTCCGCAGTCGCTCGGGATGCACGCGAAAGAAAATCTTGGCGGACTCGGCGGCTTTCTCGATTGCATCCGCATGCTCTTTGAGCATCGCTACTGGGTGCAGAACTAGTTGTTCTAGCAGTTTGCCTGCACAACGAACTCGTTTCGACTTCAGCGGTCCACTGGCTGCGCTCCTAGCCGCCAGATCGATACATCCGGCAACTTGTCCAGACGGGATTGGGAAATGGGAAACCATCGGAAAATCTGGGAAGGCTTCGTCGTACCCATGCTCTTCCCAACCGCTGACCACCGCCGGATAAACCCGGTCATCCTCGCAGTAACTTGCGCTTAGCAGAGCCAGAGCTCTCGATCGATACATTTCCGAATCGCTGCCAAGCGCCGCCACCAACGCGTCCGTCCCCGGCTGGCTATTCTCCGGCATTCCCGCCATTTGTTCGTCTGACACTGGATCGTCCTGATATCGAGTCGAAAGGTACCCTGGGCCTTCCCATTATGTCGCCAGGACAACAATTCGACAATTCGCTCATCAAACCCATAGACAAGCATCGACGCATATTTGTTCAGTCGCTTTCAGCGGTTCTTGCTGCCATCACGTCGATTGAATGGCTCGATGGACGTTCATCGGCCGAAAACTTCAATTCCGAATTCGATGCCAAGTTCTGTGATGCACGGAATCGCAGGTAGAACAAAACCGACATTCATCACATTCATATGCACACCAAGATAGACTGAAACCGCCGCTCCAGAGTCGACAAGCGTTTGTAGCAATCTGAAGTTCTGCTCCACGAAATCCTCTGCCCAGCAGATTGCTTGATCTGGACGCTCTGGATAGAAGATTCGTGGGCTCGTAACGCACCAATATCCAGCGGACTCACATTGCCCGTGGTGGATCTTCGACTCACCTGGTTGAAATGAATGCTCCGGATCCAACCCAGTCTCACGACTGATCGCATCGGGATCTAAATCGTCCTTTGCGACACGAATACTAATTTCGCTCCACCAGTATTCGTCGGCACGTTCTTCCAACTAAAGTTCCTTCACTCGTTCATCGGAGTTCAAAACCAGCTCTCCAGGCTATCGTGTTCGCCAACATATTTCCGGCTCCGCTTGATACCGATCAAAAGTAAATAGAAACCCAGCATCGCAGAGAACCAGACGGGACAGTCTACACAATTTAGTGTCGACGATTCATAGCCGCCGCATCTGGCGCCTATTCCCATTCCTTACCGCGCAGCAGCTGTTCCAACGCAGACAACATCGTTTTTTCCTGTTTGCCAATCTTGCTGCCGAAACCCATAAAACCGCCCGACGCGGCAGCAACCGGAGTTGACATCTCTATAAGGAGTTCGAAGAATTCATCTGCATGTTCTGGAGCCTTCTCGACCGCGATGGCCTTACACGCCGCCAATCGTATCAAGAGCGCTCCTGCGTTTGACTTTGCACTTTCTAGTATCTCAACCAAGTCCTTCTGTATGCGACTGTGCGCGGCCGAGAATATGGACTGAACTAGCGGGTTGGAATGCCGTGAGTTCTTTGACAACGAATTCTCGAAGTCCGATATTTCCTTTTTATCTATGTTACCATCAGCGCCTGCAATGAGCACAAAACACAGCGTGGGCAGACTCTCCAACCAATCATCTGAACCGTCTTCAGATTCCGAATCGCCAACAACATTAGCTTCGACAGCATCTTGGTTGAGTTCGTTATCCGGCGAGTTCACTGAAGCCTGGAACAGCTCACCATGCTTGGGAACTGAATACGGAGTCAATGTTTCAACTTCACCATCGACTACCTTGTAATGGACGATCCGAGTAAGGGGACGCCCGCCACGGTGTTCCAGATCAATTGCGATCGCATCCGTCTTTTCAGATTGGTCGGGATGGATCGCAAGTACGTCATATCCAACCGCCACAGCCTGGATACCATCGTCTTTGCTAATCGATTCTTGCAGAGCCACCTTAACAGCATCAATTTGTTGTTCGGGTGGGAAAAAGCTAACGTCGATGGTCCGCGTTTCTCCATCTCTATCCCACGTAAAGCCAAAGGGCGTGAAAATCTCGCACTTGATGTACTCTTTAGCTAACGTAACGATGCATTCAGTCAGATTTTGGTAGTTGTATTCGGGGTCAACTAGATGTGTCTTGTTGTCGTTGTCCAAATGATACTTAGATTCGGTTATGTCATAAGTAACCGGCACGCGATACGTCGTTCCATCTACGTCGAACGTGAGCTCTGATAGGTTTTTCATTTCCGCCGTTGGTTCGGCAGCTGCTGAAACTTTGACTATTGTGTTTTTCCATCCAGTATTCTCGTCACGAAATCTGCCGTTCTCCAAAGCCATCTTGTAACACTGAAGCTTCCGCTTGAGTGCATAACACCTGTCTTCTTTGATGAGAGTGTCTGGATCAGTGATCACCAGTGTTAGTTGTTCTGGGCTATTTGTAAGCATGTCAATCGTGTCGAATTCGTCGATAGCCATAGTGGTGTGCAACCTTGTGTAAGTGAAATCCTGAAGATTCTAGTTACTGCCCACTGTGCTGGCACATCCAAGTCGACGTTTTGCACCCTGTTGCTGCAGAAAAATGACAACCAAGTGCTTCCCATCCACCCCATTGGGTCAAGCTACCCGCTCACACTGACCTCTTTCGGATCCCCTCTCGCTTTGATCACTGGGATAGCGCTGCGACCATGCATGAGTTACGCTCAACGAATTAGGAGCGACGCTATGTTCTAAGATGGGACGCGAGGCTCATGACTGGAACTAGCTCCCGCGACAGTCTCCGCACCTATTCGCAGCTTTGCGGATGCAACGTCGTGCGCTCTCAACTTGCCACAAAGAAGATAAGAACCACAAAAGGTACTGCCGCGACAAAACCTCCGTGCACAACAATTGCCGCTATCTGTGTCTATCCGCGTTCAACTGTGGCCTGAATTGAGCTTCACGACAACACGTCACGACGCACGTAGAAACCGTGGCTAACCCCAGCGGCTGATCAATCAGACGGTCTTGAGCTGCCTGGGGAGCTCCCAGACTTTGAGGCAGTTCTGCGCTAGCCCACTCAAAATCAGCTTCGCTCCAAAGACTGCTTTCGAGCCCTGCACTGCGAGGCATCGACGACAGAGAGATCATTTTCGAGCCCTGCACTGCGGGGCATCGACGACAGACTGATTGGAGTGCCACAAAGAAGATAAGAATTACCAGAAAGGAGCTGCCGCGACAAAACCTCGTTACGCAACAATTGCCGCTATCTGTGTCTATCCGCGTTCATCTGTGGCCTGAATTTGGCTTCACTACAACACGTCACGGCGGACGTAGTAACCGTGGCTAACGCCAGCGGCTGATCAACAAGACGGTCTTGAGCTGCGTGCGACGTTCCGAATCAGACTCCCGCCTTCTGCCTGTTACTTGGTAGAGTTTCATTGCCGCGAGTTCTGCAGGCATTCTTCGGACGTTCAGGCAATCAAGCGATTCAACGCGTTGTACATCACGTCAACGATTTACAAACCTCTCTACTAGTTCATTCCGAATCTTTGATAACTCCCCTGGTTCAAGTGCCTCGGAGTTGATTTTTTCGGGATCTAGCTCCGCTGCCTCAGCCGGTGGCATGGACCAAAACGCAACAACTTGTACTTCGCGTCCGTCGCGTGCCAATTTGCTCACCCGAAAAGTAGTATTGGTAATCTCGGAAGGCACAAACCGTTTGTCATCGATGTCAAGCCGCGTCCAACTTGTTCGAATCTCGTACCATGGGATCGATTCGAGATTCGAAACATCGAACTCGCTCTCAAGATTCGGACTTTCTTCGAGGAAGCTGCCTCTCACGATCGTTGGCATATAAGAATCGTTTTTGCTGAAATTGACCTCAACCATCCGAGGAATACCATGTTTCGGCTTGGATACCCAAATCCCTTGAATACCGAGTTCCGTTTTCTTCGAGATGGCCAACCTCATACTGCCGAAGAAAGCCTCGGCGACATCATCATCCTTGATGGGGAACTTGATGACCGAGTTGTGAAACATCGTCAACGCGAATAGGTTGGGGACCTTGAGTCGAGATATGAACATCGACTTGCGCTTCCGCACCTCCTCGTCGTTCCCAGGAATTCGCACAAGCTTCAGCGGCCTTGAGCGGTGTGCCGAAAAATAAACTTGCTCTCCGACCAAGAGAATTTTATCGAGGGCTTCTTTCCCCAAGATATCACCCTTTTCATACTTCCATTTTGATTCAGCATATCGTCTTGTGCTCTTTGAATTGGCATTTACCTCATCGACAAACCACTGAAGACGAGCGGTCTCGGGTGATTCCTCGCTCGTCTCGATAATTTCCCCGTGAGCGTACACGGCGTAGCGCTCGCGAACTCTCTCGATGTTCTCGATAAACTTGGTGATGCACTGTTCTGCTGTATCAAGCCTCTCTTCCGCTCTCGTCAAATCTGCAAAGCTGACAAACAACAAGATCGCCACAGAAAGAGCAGACGAAGATTTGGTTTTCAAAGGTGCCACTAGATCACTCCACATGCAAGAAAATAGGCAGCCAAACTAGTGCAGGAATCTCGAACAAACCGATACACTCTATTCCGACGCCTTGATTTACTCCACATTAATGTCACCTGCGTTGTTCTCGATGTGCCGTGCACCGTACACTCTGCACCTATTCTCCTGCTCACCTAAGGCGGCAAGAAGCATTCTATTGAAACGCAGATCAGATTTCTTTCCGCACCGGCAAAGATCAGCGTGAAAGCAGCTACCCCAGGGGGTTCATGCAAGCTATTGGTACTAGAAAATCCGCGCAAAGTGCTGAATCTGGCTTTGCTATAACACTTTGATACGTCAAATCTCGTCGACTTTCCGTGTGATGACACGGTCTGTAAGCGCACTGTCTTCGGCGCCAGGGATGGAAGAGGCGGCTTCAGTGGAGTGCCACATAGAAGATAAGAACCACAAAAAAGGAACTGTCACGACAAGACCTAGTGCGCCCAGCGGAACGTCCTGGATAGGTATGAGCAGGGCTGCGGAGGTCGGTTGCTGGTCGGACGTAGTAACCGTGGCTAACGCCAGCGGCTGATCAACAGACGGTCTTGATTGGACTGCCAGGAACGAAGCAGCCGTCGCGACGAAACCTCAGCGCGGAACAATTGGCGCTATCTGTGTCTATCTGCGTTCATCTGTGGCCTGAATTGAGCTTCACTACAATACGTCACGGCGGACGTAATAACCGTGGCTAACGCCAGCGGCTGATCAACTAGACTGATTGGAGTACAGGAAGAAGACACGAGTTACCAAAAAAGGAGCTGCCGCGACGAAACCTCAGTGCGCAGTAATTGC
>DNPC01000079.1:7741-10102 GCA_003501565.1 Planctomycetaceae bacterium
TTAGCTTCACTACAACACATCACTACAACACGTCAGGTCGGAAGTAGTAACCGTGGCTAACGCCAGCGGCTGATCGACAGACTGATTGGAGTGCCACAAAGAAGATAGGAACCACAAAATGGATCTGCCGCGACAAAACCTCAGTGCGCAGTAATTGCCACTATCTGTGTCTATCCGCGTTCATCCGTGGCCTGAATTTAGCTTCACTACAACACATCACGCCTGGCCTCATCGGCGCGGAAGCCTAGGTTGCCGTAGCGGTGATAGTCAATGCAGAGACTTTGTTCGCGGACGTACCAGAGCAACTCGATCCGTCCGTGTGGAGTGACAGGGTCGGTGGCGATGTAGACGAACTGGTCGCGTGCGGCAGTTCGAATACACTCGGGTACTTCGATGTGTCCGGCGTAACGCACTCGGTCGACCTGTCCCGACCGGATCGCCTCAGCTAGCTCTTCTTCGGTCTCTTCAATAAATTCAAGATCCGCCGCCCACTGCTGCGTCAATCGTTCAAGGGCCGCAATTGGAGCGGAATGTAAATCCGGGTTGCGGCTGATCGAGGCGCGTCCGCCGGCGGCAATCACGGCTGCAGCCCGGGCGAATATCTCGAACCAGGTATCCTGCTGAGCCACTCGAATGCGAACGTGGGTCATCGGCAGGTACCGACGAAAATTGTCTTGACCAACGAGCTGCACCGTGTCGTGCTGTTGACGGATCTCTGCGTTTGCAAAATGGTCGTAGCTCAAGACTGCCCGCTTGAGCCGAGCGAAATCGCTCGCAGGCATGTTGCTGCGGACTTCCTCCGCGGGCGGCGAGTCGCGACGCATCAGGTGCTGCCAAAAGCTGCTCAAAGCCGGCAACTCAGGTGCATCATTCAGCTTGCTACCGGTTTTGTCGGGCGCTTCAATTTCCTCCGCCGCGGCATCGCTACCACCAAAGTGCATCAGAGGAACGACATAGTTTGGCCCACCCGCTTTGATACCGGGCCCAAAAGCACTCTTTCCCATTCCACCGAACGGCTGCCGCAGCACGATCGCGCCGGTGGTAGGCCGGTTTTGATAGAGGTTGCCGGCCTGGACACGACGCTGCCATTCATCTTGTTCTCGGTCGTCTAGACTCTCCAGACCGCTCGTCAGTCCAAAACCCGTTTCATGGATAATATCGATCGCTTCGCTCAGATCTCGATAGGGCATCACGCCCAGAACTGGACCGAACAACTCCGTTAAGTGCGTGAAACTACCTCGCTGGACATCCCATTTAATCCCTGGCGAAAATAGGCACGGGTTGTCATCCAAGTCACGTGGCATGAGCGCCCAGGATTCCCCGGGTTCCAATTCCTTGATGCCGCGCGCCAGGTCACCGCTGGGCGGCCGAATCAAGGGACCCATTTTGGTTTTCAGATTCCAGGCGGAACCAACGGTCAGACTACTGGCTGCATCGATCAACGCGTTGCGAAAATCGTTGTCGTGATAGACTTCTTCTTCGAGCAGTAACAGACTGGTCGCGCTACATTTCTGCCCTGCATGCGAAAATGCCGAGTGCAGGACGTTCTTGATTGCTAGATCGCGATCACTGAGTGAACTTATGATCGTCGCGTTCTTACCACCGGTCTCAGCCAACAAATCCAATGAAGGTCTCGCCTCGAGAATACGAAGTGCCGTTTCCGTTCCGCCGGTGAGAATGACAGTCTTGATGTTGGGGTGCCCCAGCAGATACGCACTTGCATCGCGTCCACTGCATGCAACCAATTGCAGAGCCTCGCGCGGCACACCCGCCCGCCAAAAGCACTCGCACAGGATCGCTGCTGGCAGGAAAGTATCTGAGGCCGGTTTCAGAATGGTGGTATTCCCGGCAGCCAAAGCGGCAGCGATTCCGCCACATGGAATTGCTATAGGAAAGTTCCAAGGGCTGATTACGATAACAGCGCCGCGCGGCTGAGCTTCGAAGGCACTGCTCGTTTGCAGCTCCAGCGCAGTGGACGCGTAGAACTCGACAAAGTCGATCGCCTCAGAAATCTCGGGATCCGATTCCAAAATCGTCTTGCCGGCGTCCGCCATCGCGGCTCCTACAAGATCTGCCCGGGCTAGTCGAATTTCCTGAGCAACGCGACGCAGGGTTTCGTATCGCTCCCGAGCTGGAATCTCTCGCCAGCCGCTTGGATCGTTGGCAGCGCACTCAGTTGCCTGCGTAATTTCTGCTGGTGACGCCGTGTGGAAACGCGCCGCCACGATCCCAGGCCGCGATGGATCGATCGACTCGACTAGCTGGCCAGACCCGACAATTGCATCGGAACCGATTGAGATCTTTGGCTGCGGCGCGTTGTCTCCGCTTCGCTCGGACCACTCGGCCACAATTTTAGCTGCC
>DNPC01000360.1 GCA_003501565.1 Planctomycetaceae bacterium
AAATCGATGTGCACGGCAAACAAGACGGCTTGAGAGCTATCGAGTTGGTGCGCGAGCGGGCTGAAGAGTTCGGGATTGATCCGCAGCGCGTGGGAGTCATGGGATTTTCGGCCGGCGGTGAAGTCGCTTCGATGGTCTCCTACACGCAAGACCCTGCGGCACGTCCAAATTTTCAGATCTTGATCTACCCGGGGCCGCTCGGCATCCCTGAGACGATTCCTCAGAATGCACCACCGGCATTCCTACTCGTTGCCAACGACGACCGCGGAGCCTCAAGGGTTATCGTGGATTTACTGCCTAAACTCCGCGAGGCAAAAGTGCCGGTTGAAGCTCACGTTTACGCGCGGGGTGGCCATGCTTTCAACATGGGTAATCGCACAGAGTTGGTCACACTTAAGAAGTGGCGTGAGCGACTGCACGAATGGTTGCTCGATAACGCGATCCTTGATCCCAATCGCGATATCAAGAAATAGCGGACCGGAGTTGCATCTCGACATGCTTGTCGGCTGCTGATGCTAGGCCAACAGTTCCTTGATTGGGCTACCATTGTTGCAGATACGGAATGGCCGGCCGTTGGGAGCGTAGAATTCTTGGTCTAGCGGCAAGCCCATTGCTGACGCAATTGTGGCGTTAAAGTCCTCTGGGTAAACCGGATCGTCTTCAACCGAATGGCCCTTTTCATCCGACGCACCGTAAACGCCAGCAGGTTTAATCCCAGCGCCGCACAGCATGCTAGAGAATGCACCTGGGTGATGGTCTCGACCTGCGTTCTCGTTGATCTTTGGCGTACGGCCGAATTCGGTCGTCAGCACGACCAAGGTCTGACTCAAAAGTCCTTTGCTGTGCAAGTCACGGAATAGGGCGTACAGTGCCATGTCCAGTTTCTCTAGCATGTCGGGTAGCTTGCTGTAGATTCCATCATGGTGATCCCAGCCGCCGTATTCGACTTCGACGAACTTGACGCCCTTTTCGACCAGGCGTCGGGCGAGCAAACATCCTTGTCCAAGTCGATTCTCACCGTAGAACTTTCGGACTTGCTCGCTCTCTTCTTTGATGTCGAACACCTTTAATTCCGAGGAGCTCATCAAACGGACTGCTTCTTGGTACGTTTCATCGTACGCATCGATCAGGCCACTATCGTAGCTGGTGCGAAACTTCGAATCGAATCCGCGGGACAGTGCCATGCGGCGCCGGAACTGGTCATCGGCCAAGTAGGAAGGGCCGGTTGTATTTTGTAATCCGGAGGCCGGATTACTCACGGGAACCGGCGCGATGGAGGCAGGCAAAAAACCACTGCCTGGATGGTCAGCTGCACTGCCAATCAACACATTGGGTGGTAGATCGGGATTTTGCTTGCCTTGCACATGCGTCGACCAAGCGCCCAATCCGGGGTGACGAATCGAATTGAGCGGTTTGTAGCTGGTCCGCATCAGGTAGCGGCCCTGTTCGTGAGCCCCGGTTTCCGTTGTCATCGATCGAATGACACTCATGCCGTGGGCCAACTTACTCAACCGCTTCAGTTTGTCGGAGAAATGCACTCCGCTGACGCTGGTGGGCGTAGTCTTGGTTTCACCCTGCGCCTCGGTCCCTGGTTTCGGATCGAATGTGTCCAGGTGGCTCATCGCACCTGTCATGTAAAGGAAGATGACATTCTTCGCCTTGCCAGCTGGGGTCGATCCCTCGGCCGCGGTTGCCAAGCGGTTGAGCCCGAAGTTCGTCATCGCGCCAGCGCAGCTCACGCCCAGCAGAGTTCGAGCTGCATCCGTCATGAAACTCCGGCGTGATGCTCCGTCGTCAAAAGCCTGCATTCCGATATTCCTGTTGAGTTCAGACATGCTTGCCTCACTCTTCGCCAAATGGTTATGTAGTCGTTGCGAGCAAAAGGAGAGCAATGACTATTGAATAAACATGAATTCGCGGGTGTTGATCAACGCCCAAACGACATTGCCGTACCCCATCGCGGCGTCGCCGCGGCCCATCTCTCGCAGCGCACTAGTTTTATCACGTGAAGTCGGCGGACGATTGAGAATCGTTAAGAACATCACGTCAAGCGCCTCGTGCTTGGTTCGAGCACGCATTAGGTTGTCGTAGATCACCGAGCCTTTTTCGAGCAGCATGTGCGAAAACGGGCCATTAAACATCGTTAGGATCTGCGGTACCGTCGGTTCCACGCTATCGCCCTGTATTGTCTCACGGTCGCCCTGCCCAAACTGGCGTAGGAAATGATCTGGTGGCAACGGGCTTGGGAGCTCCGATGCACGCATTAGAACCTGCCGGCGGTAGTTCGCTGTTTGGTTCATCGCTTTGTTTCTTGCCTGTGGGCTTAGCGATTCGTCAAATGCCTTTTGCGCACTGGTCAGCTGACTGTAGCTGACTTCCGCAAGATCCAGGTTGGCGACTCGGGCTAGTTCGTCAGTGCTCGGAGCCTCCACAGACATTGGGTTGTAGACAGCGAGTGTCAGGATCGAGTCCCAAATCTGTTCGGCGCTCATTCGCCTCAGCCGGGGGCCGGGAAAGTGGTAGAATTCGGCCATCGAAGGATCAAAGTCGCTGCACTGCCGGCGATAGGTGGCGGTGTACATCAGCGTCCGCGTGAACTCTTTCAAATCAAAATCCAGCCGCTTCATCTCCTCACACAGCAGCTCGAGCAGTTCCTCGTTCTGGCATGGAGAGTCATCCTTTAGGTCGTCGACCGGTTCGATCAAACCGACGCCAAATACACGCTTCCAAAGTCGATTGGCAATTGTCTTGGCGAATCTATCGTTGGATGGGTTGGTTACCCAAGCCGCGAATTTCTCGCGCTTGCTCAAGCTGGCTGCTTCCGCCGGGATCTCGCCCCAGAGCACTTTCGATTCAACCCGTTGATTCGGTTTGCCATCACTGTATTGGTAATCGTGGGGCAGTTTTAATACACGCTTCGGGTTGAAGCTGACTCGGAACAAATTCGCTTGCAGCAGTAGGTTTGCTGTACCGGCGATGCGATTCTCGCCAGTCTGATCTTTCTTCTCCTGTTTGAGTCGCTCGACTGGGTTACCGTTCTTGTATGCCGGTTGTCCCCGCCCGTCTCGCGTCACAGCGCCGTGGGTAAATGCGGCCAGCTGGTAAAACTCTTTTTGCGTCCATCGGTCAAAAGGGTGGTCGTGACATTGTGCACAGCCGATTTGCGTTCCCAAGAACACTCGGACCGTGTTATCGACATGCACTAGTGGCATCGACCGGTCACGCAACAAATACCCAGACGCCGGTGATTCCCATACTTTTCCTTCGGCGGTTAGCATCTCGGACACCCAGTCGTCATAGGGCCGATTGATGCGAATTTGATCCTTCACCCAGTCGCGATAGGGGTACGCCAAGATGTTATTTTCGGGGCGGTCTTTGATCCGTAGAATCGACGCCCAATAGTTGTAGGTGTGACTAACGTAGCCATAACTATTTAGCAGGCGGTCGACCAATTCCTCGTGCTTACGGGCCGAGCCTTGTTTGACGAAGTTGGAGGTTTGCTGCAGCGAAGGGATGGTACCGGTAATGTTCAGGTAAGCCCGCCTGACAAACGTGTAGTCGTCCGCTTCGGGGTTTGCCGCGAGGCCTTCCTGTTTAAGCTTGGCTTCAACTAACGCGTCAATCCGCGCGGCGACATCGCGGCATTCTGTTCGCCTGTTCTCATCGACTTTCGACACTTTCGGCAAGTTTTGAGGGCGCGTTTTGACAGCTTCTGGCAGTCCATAGCCCTTAAACTTCTGCGAAGGCAGTTTCTTCTTTTTCTTTTTCTGTGCGTCCGCTGATGAGGCTCCGACTACGATCACCAGCAACATACATACTAGACGCACCCAATGACGGCCGTGCAGCATCCTAATACCTTGACTTGCGAGAACCGCTGTATCGAAAAGTGCGATCCGCCCGCGATGCAATGCTGCACTGCGAAAGCTGATCGACGAGGGCTGGTGTGTCAAACTGCCAGCTCAGCTCTGCTTTTACGCCGGAGCTTAGATAAGTTGGGACATACCCAGCTATGGAGTGATCCAAAAACTGAATTTGTACTGACCAAAACTCCCAGTGTAACCGATTTCAGTTCGCATTCCGCGTAAAGCCCGCTGCCTGCCCGCCGAAGGTGGTAGAATCAGGCCAGTTTTGAAGGAAGTAGCAGATTTCCTGGTTCCTTACCGCCATGTTTTTCAGGTGGATCATGCCAAGACCAACCCGCTCGCGCAGTCTTTCACATGCGGGCGACGAAACGCCCAGACAAGTTCCGTTTGCAACCGAAGCAGTGGGGACAGCCACAGGGCCAACTTCTCGTCGCGACGCAGTACGCCTCGGTGCCGTCGCACTTGGTGGTTTGGCGACGGCGTTTCAGCCTCGTGGGGTTGCCGCGGAGTCAAAAAGGGATAGCAAAAAAGTCGCTGTTACGATTGACGACGGCCCTGCTAGCGGAACTGGCCGCGATTTTGACGCATTTCACGCGATCACCACTCAACTGAACGAGACTTTCGTCCAGGAGAAGGTCCCGGCAATTATGTTCATCAATGAGCGACAATTGCATGTTCGCGGACAGCGGGATGCACGTACGGAATTGGTTCGCCAATGGTTGGAGTCTGGTTTGGAGCTGGGCAATCACACCTACTCTCACAAGCGTTTGTCAAAGGTCAGCGATGTCGAGTTTAAAGATGACGTGATTCATGGGGAAGTAATCTCACGAGACTTGCTTGCTGAACAAGGTGAAACGCTAAAGTGGTTTCGCTACCCTTACTTGTCGAGCGAACGCGGGGAACGCGCAGAAAGGATCGAGGCTTTCCTAAAGGCTCGTGAGTACCGTATTGCACCGGTGACCGTCGACTACAAAGATTACACGTATGCGTCGACATACAGTCGTCGAAAGCGTGCCGGAGACAGTGCTGGGATCAACGAAATTCGTGACGCAGTTGTGAAACACTGCCGCGATGCGTTCAAGAGGGCAGAAGCTACCTCAGAACAATTGCTCGGACGTCAGCTTCCCCAGGTTCTACTCGTCCACTGCAATGAACTAAATGCCGACCATTTGAAGGAGTCGCTGGCGGCGATGCGGGACGCAGGCTACCAATTCGTTTCCCTGGATGAAGCTATGAAAGATCCAGCATACTCGACGCCAAATCTGCCAGCTGGCAGTCTGGGCGGCTGGTTTTTTTCGGGGCTAGAGAGCGTCACGTAACAGGTCGAAACATCGATTGGATTCGACTAAGTGCTGCCGCAAGCCGGTTTGCAACAATTCGAGTAGGCTACCGCTTATTCGTCGGGCAACGAATGCCCCATCTTTTCGCGTTTGGCACTCAGGTAAGCCTGGTTGTGTGGATTCGGATCGCAAACGATTGGAACTTGATCAACAACCTTTAAATCGAAACCGCGGAGGTTGAACGCTTCGGTTTTCTTTGGATTGTTGGTCAACAGCCGGATCTCTTTCAAACCCAAGTCTTTCAAGATCTGAAGACCAATACCGTAGTCACGCATGTCAGCCTTGAAACCCAGAGCATGATTCGCTTCGACGGTGTCCAGCCCCTGCTCTTGCAGTGCATAAGCTTTGATTTTCTCAGCCAACCCGATGCCTCGGCCTTCTTGCGGCAAATAGACAAGGGCACCGACGCCCTCGGCGGCAATCATTTTCAGCGCAAGTTGTAGTTGGTCGCCACAGTCGCAACGTAGTGAATCGAGCAGATCACCGGTAAAGCAACTGCTATGCATCCGCACCAACGGCGGCTGACCACCCGACGCGCTAAGGTCACCCATCGTGATCGCAATCGGCTCTTGAGACTCGTATTGAACGTCATACACAGAGATGTCAAAGTTGCCGTGCTTCGTAGGCAAGCTAGCAGAAGCGCTGCGCGTAACGAGTTTTTCACTTACACGGCGGTGAGCGATCAGTTGTTCAATGGTGATGATTCGCAAATTGTGTTGTTCCGCCAGCCGCAGCAACTCATCGCGTGTGGCCCGATCGCCGGATTCATCCAGGATTTCCGTCAGAACGCCTGCCGGAGAAAGCCCAGCCATTCGGGGCAAATCCACTGCGGCCTCCGTGTGCCCGGCCCGCCGCAGAACTCCCCCCGGCTTGGCTACCAATGGATAGACGTGTCCCGGGCGAACGAAATCATCCACACGCGAACTCGGATTGGCCAGCCGGCGTATCGTTTCGGCCCGCTCACCGGCAGTGATTCCAGTCTTGCTGCCCATATGATCCACTGGAGTCATAAAGGCAGTTTGAAGCGGGGCGTTGTTATGATCCACGATCGGTCTAAGCTCAAGCCGCTTGCATGCTGACGGCAGTATCGGGCAACATAATTGCCCACGCCCGGACAGCATAAAGTTGATTGTCTTGTCCGTCACAAGCTCCGCCGCGCAGATGTAGTCGCCCTCGTTCTCCCGGTCCTCCGCGTCCAAAACAATGACGACTTCACCACGGCCGATCGCATCAACCGCTTCCTGGACTGTACTAAAACTCATGATTATCCGCACTTGCCAATAAAGACCTGTGCCCTAGCTATCCGCGAATTTTGACACGCGGACGCCCGGGGCCGACTCTCACGCACTTGGGCTGGCACTATTATAGAATGCTTCCCGTCTTCGTCTTGCCCAAAATAGCCTTCGCATCTCCTTCGAATGGTGCCGACTTCCGATGCAGTTTTGCCGCGAAAAGTGCGTTACAGCCGACGCTGGACTAAATGTCGGAAGCGCCGCCGCCGAAGTCCCGGCTGAAATCACTGCGATGATCGACGCCGAGGGCCGAAAACGATTCGTCATTGCCCTCGTCTTGGCTTGGGCACTTCTTGTGACGCCAGCAAGTTTGCTGGGGCAAACGCCTGCTCGGACTTCGGCTGACGCAAATAATCAAACCGTCTCAGCGATTGCGGGGATAACTGTACCGGAATCGAAACTTCGGTGGGGGCTGAGAGTTTGGCGGAATGTCGAACTCAAAGTGGAAGAAAGAAGATGCTTAGGCACTGAAGAAGCTGCCAAGGCTTATGCGGTTCCCTTGGATGTCTATCGCCCCAACGACGCGAAGCGGCGCCCCTGGGTAATGATGATTCATGGCGGTGCATGGAGCATGGGCACCAAAAACAACTTACAAACGCATGCCATTGCATTTGCCAAAGCGGGGTTTGTTGTTCTTTCGCCAGACTATCGACTCGCGCCCGAACACTTATTCCCTGCTCAACTGGTTGATTGCCGGGCTCTATTGTCGTGGTGCCTCATGCCGACAAAAGAAACTCCGACGGGAGGAGCTAAGAAACCGGTTCAGTCCGCGACGGATTTGTTCGGCATTGAGCGGGAAAAATATGGGCTGTGGGGATACTCAGCCGGTGCCCAGTTGGCAGCTTTACTGGCGATCGAAGCCTCGCGGGATGCTCCTGCGCCCGCCGCTTGCATCGTAGGTGGTATACCAGCCGACTTTGATTGGGTTGAGCCTGACAGCGACATTCTCGCACATGTTTTTGGTGGTCCACCGAAAACATTTCCTGACGTTTATTTGGCGGCTTCACCTCGAAAGCAATTACACGCCAAGGTCTGCCCGTTGTTGATTTACCACGGGACCGCAGATTTTCTTGTCCCGCCAGCCGTCGGCCGACGCTTTCATCAGACCGCGATTGATGTCGGTATCGATTCGACATTTGTAAGTCTGGTGAACAAGGAACACATGCTGACATTTCTCAATGCCGGTATGCGTGATCGATCCATCCGATTCCTGACCAACAAATTGCCTCCCGAGCAAGCTGCACGTTGATGTTGCCACGCGAAGAATACGTTGAACAAGCATACTTTTTCCGCATCTTGGTTGAGCGTCTGGGGCAACAGGTTCCGCTTCAAGAGCTGCTGGAGCAGAGCAAGTATGAGTTGCTTGCAAGTACAAAGCTGCCGATGGCCATCGACTTGTTGCTCTCCGAGCTCAAGCACCTGGGGAAGATGAGCAGCGGGATGCGGTTAATTGGCCACTATTTCTGCCCGTTCCAAACGTTCCTGGTGGCATCGGCCGAGACAGATCGCGGACGTTTCGATTACCAGACGGCCTTGAGGATTTTGGCCGCTGAAGCAAAGTACCGCTCGCAAGAAAACTGCGATCCGCAAGGTCTGTTCTTCTTCCAGTTCGAAGCCATCGCACGCAATCGGCTCAACTACGACCAAGGTTTGGGAGCGATGAGTGAAGACGCGATGTACGAGCCAGATTGGAAGGAGTGGCTGCTAATTCTGCGGCGGCAACTGGGACTGGTCGACCTTGCCGAACTCATTTTTGTGCGCAGCGAGCGATACCTTCAGCGACGGCAACAATTTAGCGTCAGCGATCAGGAAGCACCGGTGCTATTTGGTGAAATCGAAGGCAAGATTGCAAAAGCAAACGTGAAGAAGGATCCGCTCTATCTCTTCTCGGCCATGCAGCGGCACTTGGGGTATCCAGCCGTCCCGCGCATGGAGCCCGTCGACCCATTGCCTAACCTAATTCCGCTGATGCGACGCCAAATCGAACGATTGGAATCTCGCGTTCGGCTTCTGGAAGAAGAAAACCGAGGCGGGATCGATATTACGAAGTTCTACGATGGCAAACTCCCTCCCGATTTAGCCGACTAGAGGGTCGCAAAGGCCTAAGTCTCTTCGGACGTAGAATCACCCTCGCCTTTATCCGGCCGAGCATCACCCTCTGGCGACGACTCTCCATCGTTAGGCTGCGAACTATCCGATTCGGCTGATTTTTCAGGAGGCACATCGGTGTTAGATTCTGTGCCGTATTCCCGATCGAACTCCTTGTCGTACTCGATTTCGCAAAGCGAGCAGTACTCGCTTGTCGAGTAGTGGAAGACCATGTCACTGGCCTTCAGGTTTGGATGCACTTTTGCGTTCGGTAGGATTTCATCCATCAGTAGCCGGTAGGTGTCGATCGGCTCAAAGTGCTCGCAGACATCCAGTGCGACGCTCAGCTTTGCCAACTGGGCAAGAATTTGAATGACGTATCCGTGCGCCTCTTCGTTTGACTTGACTGCGTTCGGCTTGGGCAGTCGTAACACGGTATCGATCAAATAAGCGACGGGTTCATCCTTGTCTCCGTCAAAAATCTCGTCCCACTGCTCGTACATTTGACGAGTTTCCGGATCAAGATCTAAACCCTCCCATCGGGATTCGGTGGGGCCGCTGGTCAGTTCGACTTCGATGTCAGGGTCAGAATCAAAAATCGAATCCATCTGTTCAGGGCTTCGAAGTGACTCCGAAAGTCGTTCTTCCAGCTCTTCGTCAAACAGACCGAACGGATCCTCGGGGCCTTCGTCCTCTTCTTCATCGAGCATTTCGCTCGGCTCATCTTCCTCATCGTCCGTGATGGGCGTTGGCGGCAGGCTGTCGAGAATCTTTAGCGGCGGCTCTAGTCGGGCGAGCACTTCGCCGTTTTGGCCAAACCAGCGGAACCGAATGGCGTTGTCATCCAGAAGTTCC
>DNPC01000841.1 GCA_003501565.1 Planctomycetaceae bacterium
TACCCCAACGAACCTGGCCCGCCGCTGCGTCTAAGCTGAGTACGTTGCCATCGAAGGTAGCTGCCAGCACCTCTTCGCTTTCAACCGTCGGGGCGAATACCTGGGTTCCAAGCCGCATACTCCACGCAACGTCACCCGTCTTGGCTGCCACGCGTGAGATTAGCCCTTGTTCCGGATCGGTAACCAACACATCCGCCCCGGGTTGATCAGACACTGGAACAGGGGTGGAGCGAAAACTTCGCCCAATGAATTTGCGCCACAGTACACCACCGTTTTCGCCATCTATTCCGTAGATCGACCCCTTCACCCGAACCGTTATCACTCGCCCAGACAGGCTAGGCACGGAACTTCCAAAGCGATTCGCTAGTACGATGCGCCCCCCCTTCTCTGGCTCGATCGGCTCCGCCACGATCTCCGGCACCAAGTCACTCGGCTGGGCCAGTGCTTGCTGTATCTGAGATGCCTGAGCAACTCGCTGCCGCATCTGTCCATTTGTAGCTAACAGCGGATAGGCGGATGTCAGTTGCTTGCGAACCGCATACGCGCCGGGAACGTCCTTCTTCGCCAGCAGTCCGTCGATCTCGACCAGCGCTGCAGCCAACTGTTCATCGCGGCCAATCTCGCGCAGAATACGCTTGCGGTCTTCAAAAATCCTGTTGAGTGTCGGTTCCTGTTGTTTCTGCTGCGCCTTTCCGACGTAACGCCCATCGTTGATCAGGTCGAGCAATTTCGACATTTCTGCCATCAATCGCTTGCGTTCGGACGTCGGATCACTTGAATCTGCTCGCTCGGTAAACTTCCCGGCCAAGTTGATAAGTACGCCTGCCAGATCTGAACGCTGTGTATCGTCGGACAGGGCTTCCTCGGAAGCGATACCAGGTAGCAGCTCAAGCGCCTTCTCCAGTCCTTTGGTCGGATCCGGGATTTTTTCAGATGCTTGGCGAAGTTCTGCTAGTACCGCTCGAACTTTCGCAAACGACTCCTTCTCGTGGCCAGGGAATGACTTGTAGAAGTCCGTGTATTGTTCGGCCGCTTGTGCATATTGGCGTCCTTCGTAGCTGTCCTTGGCTGCCTCAAGTCGCTTGTCCGCACTTCCCACAACAAAAAATCGTACCAAGAAAACTAGGGCGACTAGCACTAGCGCTAGAATGAGCCCTACACCAAAGATGCGAAACGAATCAAAAGCACTCTTCTGAGGCTCTTTGGTGCTAGGACGTTTGGCTCGCGTTGAAACACTGCTGAGGCCGCTGCCGAAGTCTTCCTCGATGGCTTCGACCTCATCTGCGACCTCCACATCGGGTACGCTCTCAACGACGTCGACGATTTCCGCACCGTCGATGACTTCCACCGCTTCGGTGACTTCGGCATCGGCCACCGGCGTTACCACATCGACCGCCTGGACCTCGACCTCTGCATCAGCGACGACATCGACGACATCTTCCGAACTAACGTCGACCACATCGTCAACGAAGACCTCAGCTACGTTACTATCGTCACTTTCTGAATCCACATCTTCGGCGAAGCCAAGTTCTTCATCGACTTCTTCTGCCTCACCATCAGCAACTGGATGTTCCTCCCTGACCTCAGCCACTAGCTTCGTTGCTTGAAACTTGGTCAAGTGCCCGTTGTCGACCAAGAGCTTGGCAATTAGTTCTGGCGAGAGCTTACTCTTACTCTCCTCCACCTGCCGCTTCAATTCTTCGACGATTTCGGGAGCCAGCAACTGCTTCGAAACTAGCAACTCGATAAATTGTTTAGCCTGAGGACGCATATCTATTTGAATAGTATTCGAGTTTTTAGGGTTCAGTAAGTTGTTGGTCTTCTGTGTGGTTCGCGTCGCGGCTTAGACGCAACACCTTCTCAATCCGATGCATCCATTCTTTCAGCCCAGCTGCTGGGCGTCACACGACGCTCCCTTTTCAGCAGTTGACTCGAATCTGGCGCAATCGCAACACCAGTAAGTCGAGTCCGTTCCTAGTCAAACTGTTCCACGGTAGTGATTTCGAAGGTCGCAAAGTTAGCTTCACGCCCAGCGTCCAGTGCGGCGATCACCGCGGCATGGATACACTCTTCATGGGCTTCAACGATTAGCTTGGTCGGCTGGTTTCCGCTTTGGTCGCCTTCATGTGCTTCGCCGAGAGCGCCGATGAGATCTTGCTTGCTGCCAACCACACGATCCCAGTCGGTAGTGATCACGTTGTAAGCGTTGTACTCGTCAACTTGTACACGAACAATGTCCGGATTGTCTTCAGGATCACGCTGGACAGCGTTGGTGCTGGGGTCCTGCTCTTGTGGAGCTGGCCTAGGAACGCTCTTCTGCACGCTGAACGATGCGGTCACCATAAAGAAGATTAGCAGCAGAAACGTAACATCCACCATGGGGGTCATGTCCATGTCGTCACGAGCGGGTGCTTTTGGCTTCGCGAACGATGCAGACGCGGCAGCCAACGCTTTTTCCTCCTGTGCCATGCGTTGCTTGGCCGATGTGCGTGGCTTCTTCCGCTGCGCTCGTTTTGTCGCTTGCTGAAGGCCTAGCGCTAGCTGTTCCACACTCTTCTCAACTTCTCCTGCTGGTTCACGCCGCTTGGATTGTTCAAGTTGCTCCGCAGTAGGCAGTTGTACGGGCGCACCACACTCCGGGCACTTTATTTCTCGGCCTAGCAACCGTGGATTCACGGCCTTAACTGCATTGCAGGCTTTGCATTTGAATTTTATGGCCATAGGAACTAACCCTGTTCCTCGATTGCAAAGTTGATCGGCATGCCTTCCTCAAGCGATTCGGCGATCGCTTTGCTCACCCTTCCTATCTCAACCTGCTTGACGCCCCCTTCGGCCCGCACAATGACGCTGGATTTATCCCCGGTATCAAATTGCTGCGCGACGTACTCGGCAATCTCTGTGCCTTGTTGTTCAGGATCGGATGAAAAGGCACTGCCGTCGGCCCGTTCGACCAAAGCAGTTTCACCTGCCCCGACCTTCACTACAACAATTACAGAATTACGAGCGGCTACTACGTTGCCATGCCGTGCGGCTGGCAAACTTACCGGCGCCGCTTCGTTCATTTTGGATGTCACCAAGAAGAAAATCAGAAGCAGGAAAGTGATATCGATCATCGGAGTAATGTCCATATCTTCGTCATCGTCTTGAGGCTTTCGTTTTACGAAGTCCTCTTCGATGACGACATCATCCAACTCGACGTCTTGCATTGCAGCACGTACGTCTGAACCTGACATCAATTAGCCTTTGGAAAGATTCGTGAACGATAATCAGAGCAAGCCAGGTCTCGCCTAAGACCGTTTCTCCCTGCGGGCCAATCCAACACGATACGCCTCCAAGAACCGTGTTACGCCCGCCCCAACCAATTCTTCCATGTGGCGAATTCGGTTGTTGATGGCATTGAGCGACATTACGAGCGGAATGGCAATCGCCAATCCAATCGCTGTCGTATAAAGAGCCACGTTGATGTCCTTCGCTAGCGCCGTAGCCTTTACGGTTTGAGCAGTTGCCAGCGTGGCGAACGCGCCGATCATACCGGTTACCGTGCCTAACAGGCCTAGCATCGGAGCAGTCTTGATAACTGTGGTTACCCAGCTGATGTTCTTTTCCAGGTCACCGAGCACATCCCGCTGAAAACGTTCCGTCAGCAGGTGCTTGACCTTGGCAAAACCGAGCTGATGATTCATCACGCCGATGTTGACTAGCATCGGAACCGCACGCGGATCGCCCTCGCAGGCCTCTTCGACGGCTTCAAAATTGCCCTGCAGCAAATCGCCTTCAATACTATCTAGGAATGCATCCTGTTCGTCTTCGGTCTTGAACCACTTCTGGCCAACGCGTGACCAGACTAGATAGCAACAATATGCACCAAATAGCGCAACCGTTGCCAGTGCGCAGTAGTCGGCCAGCCCAATCCAATCGTAGACTGATTGTGGCATAAACGTATATTCCTTCGAATGCGTATGAGTGAGTTAGATCTGAATGGTTATTGGAAAACAGGCACGCAGAACGCTGTACGGCGTGCAAGCATCATTGCGCCCAGGCCGCCGCGGGCTCGCTTTTTAGCTAGCCGCCCGGGTTGCGATACCGTTGCTCGATGACCTTGAATTCATAACCGCCGCTGGCGGAGGATTCGGACTGAAAAATCGTTTTGGCAACTTGTCGAATAGTGGTCTTGCCCGCATCGCGAAACGCCCGTGCTTCAAGTTGTTCAAGCCGGGCTTCGAGTGACTTGGGGATGAACTTCAGGATTTGCCGACCGCTGGTTCTCACTCCGGCCTGGCCGAGGAGCTGTTCGTCAAATCGCTTCAGTGGACTATCGTTGCGCCACATAAAATAAAGTCGTCCGAGCTTGTTTTCCGCCGCGCTAGTACCGGACCGACTCTGCGGAGCACTGGCAACATTGGCGGCATAGTCGACTGTTTGCACGCCTCCACCAATGCACGCCAATTCGATTTTGAAGAAGTCCAGCTGCTGAGCGTAAGGGCGGATACCTTTGGCTTGGAACTTTAATTCCCAGCGTTCGTATCGCGGCACAATATCATCGCCTTCACCGAGCGGGCCAGGTGGTCGACTATCTCCGACCCCAGTCCCGTGCGATGCCGCGGCGGATTGGGAGTCGATAGAATCGATACTGGCGGCCACACTGGTCGCTGCGTCGGTCACTGCCTCAAGTGTCTGTTCAAGAGTAGGTTCCGTTAAGTCAACTATTTCCTCAGCGCCCGGCGGTTCGATATCTCTTTCAAATCCGGCTGCGTGGTCACCGCGTCCGGCGAGATTCTCCGCCTCGATGACCAACTCACCCGGTCCCCAGGTCCAGACCTCAGTCAGCCAAATCAGAAACAGCAGAAAAGCAATTAGGCCAAGCACCATCAAGGCGGCCATTAGACCGCTGGCGACGACATCTACCTTTTGGGTCTTCAGCCCATCGGCACCGCGAGCGGAACGAACCGATCGTGCATTGCTCATAGACTGACTTCCTTTTGGGAAACGGCTACCGGCATAAATGCGGCAGGGGACAAGGTCACGAATCCAGACTTGTGTAGAGCCTGAAAGCTACTAACGCTTCCAGTTTATTCGGCCCGATCAATAAACACATAGTCGGGACGCAGGCCTAAGTACCACTTTTTCCAATACTCGATGGCCTCAAGACGCTGTTCGGGCGTCGGCTTGACCCCCAACTTGCCCGCAGTCAGCTTGCGACTGAGAAGCCGCAGCCCCTCTTCTGCAATCATGGGAACGTAAGGATCCGGGTCCGAGAGTGCGAAAACCAAGTCAGGCACCTGATCGAGATCATCGCTTCTTCCGAGTAATTTCGCAGCAATCCGCCGCGCACTGGCATCGCGACTGACCAACAGCCGGCTTAGCCTCGCGATCTGACGCTTGCGTTTTTCGGGGTCCTGAGAAAGCTTCAGATCCTTTTGCAGCAATCCGACTTCCACGCCAGCGGTAGCATCCTTTTCTAGCATGCCAAGCAGGTTTTCTACACTGGCCTGCTCAGCGCTTACGATGCGTTCGCCGACCATTTTGATGTTCGAAACGTTATCGGGCAGTCCATAGCCACCCCTGACCACACCTGCATCAAGCTGGCCGATCGATTTCTGCGTACTCCGGATCAGATACAAGACTGAAAACGCCGTGCAGACTTCCGCGGGGTAAAAGTCCCGCTTCTTTTCAGCCCCCCAACTCCCGGATGGGTCCTGGAAATTGGCCAACTCCTCAACGCCACGGTTGTACCAAGCCGGACTCTTATCCTGCCTGCCTTCGACGATTTCATGAAAACTCTCGTAGCGCTCTTGCGAGTATCGCCAATAGTAATACCAGTACGCTCCGTTGAAATTCGAACGATTCTGATAGAGCCGAGCCGCCTGCAAATCTCCCTGAAGGTCCGTACGTGTCAGTGTAATACTGCGCTTCTTGCGTTTTTCCGCTCGCAAGTCCGTACGCACGAAAGCTGCCGGAATGCCTTCAGCGTCGTCCTTGGGTGTTCGACGGATCCCAAACAATCCCAGCATGTCTCCGGCGATGATCAGCGCGCCGACACCTGCCGTTCCAAGGGACTTTGAAATCTTTTCCTGAGCAACGAGCCGACCGTTCCCAATGATACCCTGGTAGCCCCATGTTCCACTCGGATCACGCGTGGCTCGCAAGTAGTCGATGCACGCTTCGACGACATCAGATGGCACATCCATGCCAGCCTGCTGCATGGTCCAGAAGGCGAGCATTACGTACTGGACCTGCGACGTGTCACCGGTAGGCCGGTCCACATACCCGAATCCGCCGTGCGACTTCTGGATACTTATCAGCCATTCGCGTATTTGCAGTACTTCTGGCTGGTACTTGCCCACGTCAACGCTGGCTAGCAGAACGCCGGCAACACAAACTTCGTAAACAAACTTGTCCTCACCATTTGCTGAGTAACTCGCCGTTGCACGAGCGATTCTCTGTGCGGCTGCGATACCCTGCTGGACCTTAGCCAGCTGCGCATCACCAGTGGCTTTGTATAAGGCGTATCCCACCAGCGCCGCTTGTCCTCCGTCTAGGCCACGATTGCGATCTCCGGCTTTGAGGAAGGCGACGCCACGGTTTACCATTTCGACGACTTTGGGATGCGTCGGCGAATACTGCGCCGAAGCAACA
The DNA here is from genome assembly GCA_003501565.1 of Planctomycetaceae bacterium. Lineage (GTDB taxonomy): Bacteria > Planctomycetota > Planctomycetia > Pirellulales > Pirellulaceae > Aureliella. The sequence continues at coordinate 6,637 of DNPC01000841.1, forward strand.
GGCCCAGTCGCCCCAATCAAAATCGAGGCAATAAAACAGACGATTGTCCTCTGGAAGCTGAAACCTCTAGCCAACAGCCGGTAAGCCTCAGCAGGTTGGTCGTCGCAAACATCCCGCCTGAGAATGCGATGATTGTTGGACACTAGCAACTGCAATTCCTCACTACATTGACGCTAACATTCGCGAACTGTCGGGCTGAAGCCCTGTCAAGCTTCGAAACTTGCGATAAACCTGACCTTAATCGACGTAGTTTGCACTCAACACCGCCCGAGAATTCAGCTCAAACCAGTGGGTAAGTGCGTATCAGACCAGCCAGCAACCAGTGCACTCAAGGGTGACAGGGCGTGGTTTTGGCTGGCGGGCCAAAGTGCGGGACGTGGTTTCATTGTAGCAACCAACCGGGCAATGTTCGCGGTACAGGATTCGGAGGGAGTACCGAAAACCGAAAATTGCAGACCATGCCGACTGAGCGGCTTATGAGCTCGCCATGTGAGATTTGCTGGCGAACACGCCGCAACGACCAGAAGGGCCCGTTGACACGGAGTGTTGCGAGAAATAGCATTTCGCTTTCCGGCTTGCGGCGCCGTGAGATTATCATCAGTACCGCAAGTTGGCTGGCCAGGTAGCTCAGTTGGTAGAGC
>DNPC01000834.1 GCA_003501565.1 Planctomycetaceae bacterium
GCCTTCGGCTTGCCGTTAAACAAGATAGAAACAAGATAGTCCAACGCCGCGTTTCTGAAGCTCTAGCCTTCTATCCCTGCACGATCGTATTGATGAGTGTACCAATTCCGTCGATCGTAATTCGTACTTCGTCGCCGGCGGAGAGTGTAAAGTCGCTGTCAGGTACGATCCCGGTACCTGTTAGCAAGAATGCGCCATTGGGAAAACTGTTGTCACGTCCCAACCACTGAACGAGGTCTTCGGGAGTACGCGCCATTTGTTGAACACTGGTCGCCTGATCGAAAACCACTTTTGAATCTCTTACGATCTTCAAATCGATCGTGGCTTGATCGCGATCTGGCATCGATTCAGAAAGTGTGATCCAAGGGCCAAGGCCACAACACTGATCGTACATCTTTGCTTGGGGAAGATAGAGCGGGTTGTCGCCCTCAATGTCCCGCGAGCTCATATCATTTCCCACCGTGTATCCGACGATTTGCAAGTCGGGATTGAGCACAAGAGCCAGTTCGGGTTCCGGGACGTTCCATGTTGCGTCCTGACGAATCCTTAACGCGTCGCCTTGCCCGCGAACGCGATGGGGTGTCGCTTTAAAAAAGATCTCCGGTCGCGGTGAGTTGTAAACGCGATCATAGCATGATGCTGCCGCTTCCGATTCTTCCATCCTGGCTGTCTGGCTTCGCTTGTAGGTTACGCCCGCCGCCCAGACTTCTTGGTCGTCAATCGGAGCTAGCAATGTCGCATCGGCGATGTTGATTGTGGAAGCAACCGGTAAGTTGGCAACAACCTCCACAGGCTTTTCCGTGGCAAGAATTTCCTGAAGCGTAGTTACATCGGAGGATCCGAGGTCAAGTACTTCAATTGCTTGGTCAGCGACGCGGCCGATCGCTACAGAATCGTTGACGAGTAGTTTGGCAAGCTTCATCGAGTTGGCTTTGGTTCCAGAGATAGTTGATGATGAAACAAAGAGCGGATGGCATAAGCTCTTAGGCAAACCATTGCCGCTAGCTATGCAGCGTCTTTTGCCTCGCGATGAGACGGGCGGAGATGCCTTGGTGGGATCACGTTACTAGCCAAGCCAAGCTTCTCGAGCAACTTAATTTCATAGTAACTGATATCGATTTCCCACCATCGGTGTTGAACACTTGCAGCCGACGGATCCTCGTGGTGATTGTTGTGCCAGCCTTCACCAACGGTCAGCATTGCAACGAACCAATTGTTGCGGCTGTCTTCTCCGGTTTGGTAATTTGTATACCCAAACATGTGACTCAGTGAGTTCACTGACCAGGTGATATGCCAGACGGCAATGACTCGCATGATCACGCCCCATTGCACCATGCTGGCACCCAGCTGGACCGCAGCGGGCAATTCACTGCTGAAGCAAAAACTTAGTCCGAAACCTAAGGCAAAGTAGACCGGGACTTGCCCTAGGATGTAGGCGAACTGCGCAAACGGATTGGTCTCCAGCCGCATGTAGAATGGATCCCGCAACAAATCCTTGGCGAATTTCTCAAGCCCGGAAATGCTGTACGTCTGGCGATTGATAAACATCAACCACCCCATATGTGACCAGAAAAAGGTAACGCGAGGGCTGTGCGGGTCGGGAATCTCATCTGAGTGGACGTGGTGTTGGCGGTGGACGCTCACCCATCGTGCTGGGGTATCTTGCATCGAGCAGATTCCCAGAATGGCAAAACAGTGTTCGACCCACTTGGGGCACTTGAAACTGCGATGCGTTAGGAGACGGTGGTAGCCGATCGTGATTCCCTGACCGAACAGGTGAATTCCGATTATGCAGGCTATAACCCCACTCCAGCTAAACAGATACGGCCATAGTGCTAGAAATCCCAGTACATGCACAACTGCGATCGTTATGGCATACGTGAGATTGAATTTATACGGCAACACTGGGGGTGGGACCGGATTAGCCATACTCTGGTGCTCTTTGTGAGAGTCCGACGGAGTGAACGAAGCAAATAGCCGCGATTTGGCCGAGAGATGACCACATCGCAGGCCCCGCAATTGTCCCATTTCGTCGCAAACTACGAAACCGCAATCTTGGCATTGGTAGCAGAGAGTTTTGGGTGGGAGTGGAATTGCAAGGGATCGTCCGATAAGCTTCAGGCCGCTTAATCGACGACAGTTTTCATTTGAATGTAACCGACATTTTCATTTCGGAGTCACGCATGAAACTCCTGCAGTTTAGCCACGGTGATTCTTCTTCGCAGCCTGGGCTACTGACACGCGCTGGCGTGGTGTCCCTCTCTGACCGGATCAATGGAATCCATAGTCTTCTGGACGTCATTTCCGCTTGGGATGAGTGCAAAGAATCGCTCGGACAGATCGGCGACGACGAAGCCGACTTCCAGCTCGATGAAGTGAGGGTTGATTGCCCGGTACCGCCAACGGTGAAGACGCTGTGTATTGGCCTCAACTATCGCGACCATGCGCTCGAAAGCGGTATGGAAATCCCTAGTGAGCCGGTCGTGTTCAACAAACTGCCCGGTGCGCTGTGTTCGCACGAATCTGTCGTCGAGCTTCCGAGTTGTAGCGAACAAGTCGACTACGAGGCTGAGATGGTTATCGTCATTGGTCGCAGGGCCCATGGTGTGACCGAGGAGACTGCTGAGGAACACATCTTTGGCTACGCCTGCGGGCACGACGTGTCAGCGCGCGACTGGCAGATCGGGAGGCCGGGCGGACAATGGCTGCTTGGCAAGAGTTTCCCAGGCTTCGCTCCGCTGGGCCCGTTCGTTGTCCCGCGTTCAAGTGTTGCTGATGCGAACAACTTGAGCATCAGCCTGAGACTTAACGGCAAAGTGCTGCAGAATTCCAGCACCCGGCAACTGATTTTTAATCCGGTGCAGCTAGTCGCTTATCTGTCCCAGTGCATGGTGCTTGAACCTGGCGACGTAATTTTTACCGGCACTCCGCCTGGCGTTGGAATGGCACGCAATCCGAAAGTATTCCTTCAGCCTGGCGATGTCGCCGAGGTGGAGGTTGAGGGCCTGGGCGTCCTTCGCAATACTTTTGCTCTCGCTACGGCCAGCCAGGATTCTAAGGCGACTACGTGAAGTAAAAGCGGGTCAAGTGATAGAAGACTGGCGCGGCGAAGCACAGACTGTCGATTCGGTCGAGGACGCCGGCGTGACCCAGGACAAGTGAGCCGTAGTCGTTAACGCCACGATCTCGTTTGATAGCGCTCATGGTCATGCCACCAAACATTCCCATCGTAGAGATGACCATCGACAGGCAGGCAGCTTCCCAAAAACTGAACGGCGTTACCCAGAATAGCGAAGCACCGATCATTCCAGTGGAAAGTGTCCCACCGGCGAATCCTTCCCAAGTGCGACTGGAGCTGACCTCAGGTGCAATGCGGCGTTTCCCAACAAGTTGGCTCCATGTCCACTGCAGAATTTCACTCAGCTGGGAAACTAGTACTAAAAAGAACAGCACGCCTGCGCGGCTGCCGGTAAATGGCGTTCCATCGCTATGCCGCAAATCCAGATTCACCAAGGCAGGAGCAAAACTGAGTGAATACACGCAGATGATTAGGCCAAATGTAATTTGTGCCGAACGTTCGAGGAATCGTTTGCTGTCTCCTGAAATTGCTACTCGCGCTGGAATGAGCAGGGCTGAGTAGACGGGGATCAGAACGGAATAGATTCCGTAAAGACTCGTTTGCGGGCTATTCCAACGGATAGTCGTTTCCAACGCGATCAGCAGATACTGTACCGGCGTAATGACGATAAGCGCCCAAAAAAGTGCACGATGATCGCCACGTCGGGTTGGTGTCATCGTGATGAATTCACGAAGGGCCCAAAATGAGACGAAACCGAACAGAACGACCGTTCCTATCGGCTGGAGAACAAATCCGAACACCAGTATTGAGAACATCAGCCACCAAGCGTTGAGTCGCTGGCGAAACCGCCGGACCAGGGCTGGGTTGACATATTCTGTGGGCTGTCGTCTTAAATATCGGCCGACTAGTGAAGCAATTGCTAGTACGACCAGAACGGCTCCCATCAGTGTGTTTGTTGAGAAGTTAAACCAGTTCGCTTTTGATGCTGCGTTTGTCTGGGCGGCCGGGTTAGCTTCGTCCTCGCTAGTTGTAGCTTGGTCTGAATCCGAAACTGAATTTTGGTCTGTCGCGTTAGGGCCCGACCGGTCTTCTTCAGCCGGTTCGCTCGCGTTGTTTGTATCGTTGCCGTTTTCTGGCAAGGCAACCGCTGGATCTGATGAACTGGACGGCGCTCCCGAATCCAGCTTGGGATTTGCATCGCGTGTGAGATCGCCATCTTCAGCTGAGTCCAGCATTGATGAAGACTCATCACCGCCTGCACCACTGCTATCGCCACTATCGCTGCCGGTCGGGGGAACCTGGTCGGCGCTTAAACCCTCCGGCGCGACC
>DNPC01000460.1:0-7573 GCA_003501565.1 Planctomycetaceae bacterium
ATTTGCGGTCGGGGCAGCTACGATTGCGGCGTCGATCTTTCCGATCAGCTCGCGATAGTCTGCGCAAGTTGGTAGCCCAAGTTGCTCGGTTACTAGCTCACGAGCCGCTTCGGTTGGATCCACAACACCAACGACCTGGTAGGGACCGTCGGCGGATGCCAAACGTGCATGAATTCGTCCGAGGTGTCCACCTCCGATAATTGCTAGGCGCAAAGCGGTCACGCTGCTTTCCTCCGATCTCGTCCACGGCCATGACGACCGCCCTGCGAGCCTTCGATGAAATCAAATAGGATCTGGAGTTCTGGCAGAAGCGGTTTACCACCAGCCAAGATCTCACGAGCATGTTCCATTCCAACCTTGGAACGGTAGAGCAAGCGATACGATTCCATAAGCGCCTTAATCGCTTCGCTTGAAAAGTTCTTACGTTTCAGTGCTACGACATTCACGGTCCTCGGACGCGCCGGAAACCCCTCCACCAACATGAATGGTGGCACGTCGTGAAGCACGCGGCTGAGCCCGCTAACGAAACTGTAACAACCAATGGATGCAAAGTGGTGCACCGCACAGCCGCCGGACAACGTGGCATCATCGGCGACATGCACATGTCCACCCAGCATTACGTTGTTGGCCATGATCACCCGATCGCCTACCTTGCAATCGTGTGCTACATGGGAACAAGTCATCATGTAACAGTTGTTGCCAACGCGTGTGATGCCGTCTTCTTTTTCTGTAGCCCGATTTATCGTAACCGACTCGCGAAAAACGTTGCCGTCACCAACAATGACCTGCGTCGGAGAACCCTGATAGCTTAAATCTTGCGGTTCGGCGCCAATAACTACCCCTGGGAAGAGGTGGTTTTCGCGGCCGATCGACGTGTTGCCGGTAAGCGTGACGTTGTTTTCAAGCCGTGTCCCACGACCGACTCGTACGCCGGAGCCGATCACACAATGGTGGCCTACGCGAACGTCTTCATCCAATTCAGCTCGCGGGTCGACGACGGCGGTATGGGCAATGATGGTGGCCATACGAACAGCCCTAAAAAATTATTGATAGAAAGTTCAAGGTGTCAGTGGGTTCGCCCCAAATGCATGGAGCGCTGGGGACCGCCTAAGCGGCTCGCCGCACTTGGTCAGTTGTGTTTTCGCGGGCTGCAAGTGCCAACTCGCGTAGTTTTTTCGCCATTTGAGCGTTCAATTGATGTCCGCTCTTGTGTGCTTCGACTCGTCCTACCAAATCTACGCCGCTGAGTGCTAGATCACCTACGAGATCCAAAGTCTTATGCCGGGCACACTCGTTGTCGAAGCGCAGTGAATTGTCTATCGGTCCATTGCTGCCAAACACGACCAAGTCCTGGTAGGTCACATGTTGGGCCAGTCCCGAGGACTGCAGAGCATTGGCCTCCGCGTCGGTAACAAATGTTCGCGCCGGAGCTAGCTCGCTGCTGAAGGTCTGTGGCGTCAACCGACATTCGTGAGAGCCGGCCGGAATGGGACTATCGGGGCCGTAATCCAGGGTATATTTCAGTGTGTAGCTGCCATCGACGACTGGGGTGGCTTCGATCCAGCGGTCACCATCGCTAACTCGGATAGGCCGGTCGATCACCAGCGTCTCACGATAATCTGGTTGTGTTTTGAAACCGGCGCTATTGAGCGCGAGTGCTAGTGCCAGGCTGCTGCCGTCCAGCCCTGGCATTTCGGTACCTGAACAACGAATGCGACAGTTGTCGATCCGGAGTCCATACAAGGCAGCCATCACATGTTCGATCATATCGAGATGCATCGGAGGCGTGCCCAGCCGAGTGCGCAAACTCATGCCGGTTGAGTTTTCGGTCGTCGCTGGAACCGACACACGATCTACTTCGAACACGATTCCAGTAGTGGGCTCTGCTGGCAGGAAAGTCAGTGTAGAAGACTCTCCGGTCCAGTACCCACGACCGCTTACGCTACATGGGCTTTTGAGTGTTCGCTGCTGTCGGAGCTGCGTCATGCGGTGCTCGTCGCGTGGCTTGTTGTTGAATTGCCGATTGTTGCACTTGCCGGGCCTAACTGCCCTCTGGCATGTGCACTTGCAGGCTGATTGTTCTTGCGGGCTGGTTGCTCGTCGGCGTCCTGCCTTGAGCTTCTAAATCGACTGGAGAACCTTGCGGCGGCCCTGCAATCGTTGTCGGGCGAAGTGGATCTTTCGAAGAGATCCAGACATAGACAATCAATCAAGCTGGCGGGAACCATCCAAGGCTCAGCACCTCGTCGAGCACGCCAGCTTGATCAAGCTCTCCTCCAGCGCCGAATGGTCACTGGTCGGAGAAAATTTCACGTGTGCGAATGACTCGCACTAGCGATTGACTGCACCGCCAGCTCGACTGGCAGTAGCCTTCAACTGACCGACGACCCAATCAGTGATGTCGATTTTCTCGTCGAAGTAGATAACACTTTGACTCATCACAATTTGGACGGTCTCAGGTTTCTTAGGGTCCATCTTTTCGCGGCTAACCCGCATCACAACTTGGCAGCCCCAGGCGTTGCAGGCAGCTTGGCACAGGTTGGAGATGTCCGAGTGGACTTTGTAAACGACCATGGCCTGCTTTTCGTCGAAGCGTTTCTTTTCCTTCATGATCGCCAGACGGAGATCGGTGTCTTCCTGAGCGATCTTCTTTTCCTGGGCTTCGTACTCGGGAGTACCGGCAGTGAAATTCGCTCGCAACTGCTCCATCTTGTCCATAATGGCCTTGCGCTGAGCGTTCACGCGTTCATCGGCAGCCTTCATTTCGGCTTCGATCTGCTCCATCTGGCCCTTGAGCGTCGGATGGTTTTCCAAGATGTGGCCGATATCAACGACGGCAATCGCGGGCTTGGCTTGTGCGCCACCTTGTTGGGCTGTGACGGGCACTGTGATGGCTGACAAAGCCAACGCAGCGATGATGCTCCAAATTCGCACGTTACGCACTCCTTGCATTCTGCTGTACGATTTTGGGCCTTTGAGATCGCCTCCTGAAAGTTGCGACGACGCTTAGGCCCAGTTGTATTTCGGGGGATTGCCCCGCTACTAGTTAGCAGTCATCCGTCGACTGCTTTAGTGTTTGTCACCACATAACACGCAGTGACGTTTCGTCGGAGCGTATTTTGTCGACATCCACAGGTCACGTAAATAGCGATTGACCTTTGTTTTTGTTGGGTTCCGAAGGAATTTCGATCTTTTTCAAGAGCGCTAGAGCACCAATTTGCGTTGGCGCAGACTGGATTGCTCAAAAAGGATTGGCCGCACATCAGCCTTTCGGATGCGATCGCCCGGCCCAAGAGGACAGCTGTTTGTCTAGCCCAGTCTGTAGAGCCTGTAGAGCTAAGTTTGGGGCCGAGGAGTCGAAGGGCCGCAGGCAAACGAAATCACTAGTGAATGACACCAGCAGCTGAAACGACGCCGCTCTCGGGCGAATGGCTGTCGCTACAACTGTGCACTTAGCGTGATCTCTTTACCATCGCGCAAAACAACCAAACGGACCTCGTCGCCTTTTCGCTTATCCTGAAGCGCAGCATAAATATCGGCGGCACTTCCTACCCGACTTCCATCGATTGCTAACAACACGTCGAAGCTGCGCTCACTGCCCTGTGACTGCAAGTCGCGAAGCCCGGCTCGTTCCGCGGCACTGCCGGGTTCAACAGAGATGACAACCACCCCCTGAATCCCAAACTCGTAAGCCAGGCGCTGATTCAGGCCATCACTCGTCTCAATTCCCAACTTTGGAGCAGCGTAGTTGCCCTGGGTAATCAGTTGAGGAACAACCAAATTGACGGTATCAACCGGAATCGAAAACCCTACACCCGCCGATGCACCAGAAGGGCTGTAGATAGCAGTATTGACTCCAATAAGACGTCCAGCGCTATCGAGGAGTGGCCCACCGGAATTCCCTGGATTGATAGCTGCATCTACTTGAATTACATCCTCGATCACACGATCTGATGGCGAGCGAATAGTCCGGCTCTTGGCAGATACAATCCCAGTTGTGAGAGTTTGTTCCAGGCCAAACGGGTTGCCGATTGCAAAGACACTTTGCCCTACTTCCAAGTCATTGCTGGACCCGATAGGTATTGGCCTCAGTTGATCGCTAGCCGCATTGATTTGCAAAACGGCAAGGTCATGGTCGGCCGAAGACCCCACCAAGGTGGCTTGGTAAGAAGATTGGTCCGCGAAACGCACCTCAGCGCTGCGAGCCCCTTCAATCACGTGGTAGTTAGTAACAATGTGTCCGTCGGTATCCCAAACAAATCCGCTACCCGAACCTCGCTCGACCTGTGTTCGATAGCTCCACGCCGACCTCCGTCGACTTTCGGTCGTGATAAATACAACCGCCGGACTGGTCTCTTTGAACAGATCGACTGTCGTGGTTTCAAAATCTGCCAAAGCGCCGCGGGGTGTTATTGGCCGTGGCTCAGCAAGCGGCTTTCGTGACGAAAACCAACTACGAATCACCGGAAATGCCAACAAGGCGACGATGGCTACCATCAAGAACCAAGACAACAATAGCTGTCGTCGCATGGCTCTGACGTCGGAGTCTCCAGCGGATGATTGGTTTTCGTATTGAAAATTCATGTTGATGCGTGAATGTATTAAGGTCGTAGAAGCGTACTTTTGAAACGTGGTTTAGCTATTTTGAAAGCCAGGATTTTCGTTCGGCGGGCTCCAATTTTTCGATCGCATAACGCAGCATGGTCCGCGGCATTTCGGAGGCATATTGGCTGAGGAAACCACGCAACGCCGCTGGTTCGACTTTGCCCATTTCGCGCAGCATCCATCCCACCGCTTTATGAATCAAGTCGTGGGGATGGTCCAGTAGTTCTTCGGCCGCCAACAAGATTTCTTCCATCGAACCGGACTTTATTAGCGGAAGTGTAGCGATGACACTAACACGTTTTCGCCAAATGTCAGGACTCCGACGGAGTTTCTTCAGCACTCGACGCTCCGCGGGTTTTTCGATCAGCCAAGCACCAAGGATCTTGTGTGCCGAGCAGTCCACTAGATCCCAGTTGTTAACGTGGTCCAGCTGCTGAAGATAGAAATCGACGATTTCTTTCTGATCCTGTTCCGTTCTGCCTTTCTGTTCGTACTGTTTGACCAGAATAAGCAGAGCCGTCAATCGACATTCGTGCCATGGTGAATTGAGGAGTTTAATGATCTCGCCGCGAGGCAGCTGTTTGTACTGGCCCGCGATTTTCCGCTGATCGGGAACAACGACACCGAGGAATTTGTCACCTTCACCATATTCGCCTGGGCCCGACTTAAAGAACTTCGGAAAAAATGCCGCCTTCTCAGCATTACTGTGTTGCCGCAGCGCCGCTTCGACATCCTTCATCTTCATTGGGTTCTTCCGCTATTCGCACATTCGCCTTATCAAACGCATTCTAACGGACGTGCGATGTCGCGTCCCATCCGACTCTCGCAGGTATCGCGGTGGGCGCTTTAGTACGCCGACTCATCCAGCCGCTGGTTGTGACTTGAACAGAAGCATACAGGACCCGAGCAAGGCTGCTAGAGCGAACGCATTTCCGAACGTTACTTCACTCACGACATTTGCCCAAAGTGTCGGGCCAGTCGGCGTAGCATAGACATCATCCCACTTTATAACGCCAAACAGCATCAGAGTGTCGATGCTCCGGCTGCAGAGTGTCACGCAAGCCCAAACGCAGATCCAAACGTTCCTTTTGTTAGCCGTGCCGCTGACACAGTTTGACGCTTTCCAGCACTGGACAGTGAAAAAGAGTCCCGCTCCGAAACCGAGAGTATCAAGCACCCAAGCGTTAATGCCCCAGTGGAATCCATCCGCGATGCAAGTGACTACCACGGTTATCAAATGCGACAATACAAAGCACACTCCCAGCTGGGCTGCGACTCTGATGATGCGGTGGCCAGCGGTTTGCACCGGTGCTTGCATAAGTACCATCAATGATGCCATTGTCGCCTTCGGAGTGATCAGTTTAGCTACTTCACCGATTCGTTTGCGCGACGTTTCGCATCGAGTATTTCGTCCAGAAGATTGCAAGCTTCGCTACGCAGACCAGACGCAACTTTAATTGCTTTGTCCATCAATAAGTGTTGATCTTCCGCTGTGGTGAATCGCGGCCATTCTGGTTGATTTTGGTTGTTCGGATCGCCAGTTTTTGCAAACTGAATCCAATAGTCCATGAAAGTGCTCGATAGTGCGGCATCTTCCGGACGGGGTTCGGGCAAATTCCCAAATACGTATCCGATCTCAGCTGCATGGGCTGCCCCCATCCAACCCCAGACGGGTTTGGTGAAGTGATACATCCAGACTTCCCTCCCATGGTCATCCATTGCTCGAGCAAATTCCCGGGCCGGTTGGACGAACCAGACATCCGTTATCTGTTGAACCGCAACCTTCCAAAGATCGTTCTTGGAATCCGGAGCATAGAAGTCCGCAACGCGTTTCCCGTCCTTGCCGAACCGTTCGACCATCGCCTGCTCGAAAGTTTCGAGGGTTCCGCCGAAAGCTTTGCGCGGCGCAAACATCGTTCCCTCGTCCCGGTTGGTACCAATTATCACCGGCACCTCTCGTTGATCCCCATCCGCATAGATTTGATAGGGTGGCTTGGGGAAGATCCATCCGTCAGTTGCCACGGGCCAACGCTGCTTTATGTTATCAAGGATCTCGTTCGCAGGCAGGGAACGCAACTTTGCGAGAACGTCTTCACTGTCAGAGAGGTCCGCTAGTAGTTTTTGAACCTGTTCCTTGCCCTCGGCTTCTACAGAAGGGCCGTAGTCTGTCTTTTGCTTTAGATCACGAAAAATCGCAGGATCAAGCCATGGGCTCTGTAAGATGGCGCGATGAAACAAGCCCTTCGATAACGGAGTTGCCGTGAGTAAGTAAACGCTTGTTCCTCCGGCTGATTCGCCGAAGATCGTAACGTTTTCGGGATCGCCACCAAATTTTTCAATGTTGTCTTGGACCCACCGGAGTGCAGCAATTTGATCCAGAATCGCATAGTTACCCGATGAGCCGTGGGGCGACTCAGCCGATAGCGCAGGATGCGCCATGAAGCCTAGCGCTCCCAAGCGATAGTTGATGGAAACGAGCACCACACCTCTGCTTGCCAACTGCGTTCCATCGTAGCTAGGCTGGTCACCGGAGCCTTGCGTGAAACCACCTCCGTGAATCCACACCATCACCGGTTGCTTTGCCTCTACTCGCTCACGAGGCTTCCAGATGTTCAGGTACAAACAATCTTCGCTTTGCTGTCCACCGCCTCGATCGCTTTTCTGGAGCGACCTGGGACCGAACTGATCGCATCTGCGAACTTCCGTCCAGCTAGCCGCCGGCGCTGGTGGTCGCCACCGCAAATCACCGGTAGGCGGCGCTGCATACGGGATGCCCTTGAACACCTCGACCGATGGGCTTCGCGATTCAGTCCCTTGAACCGGTCCAGACGTTGTCATGACGGACTCAGCAGCACCCACGGGAATGCAGCAGCAGATTAACAATGGAAATAGTCTCACGACCGCTTGCCCTTTCAGATCCTAGGACACGTTGATGGTTGCTGCCGCGAGCGAGCGGCGACGCACCAAC
>DNPC01000460.1:7624-11748 GCA_003501565.1 Planctomycetaceae bacterium
GCGGCGACGCACCAACCACCAAGTGTACTAGATCTGAAATCTTAGGCGTGAGCCGACTGTCCGCTCTGTCAGGCGCCCGGAACATATCGGCGGCTTTGAGCAAGATAGGCCACGAGCTCCGTGGCTTGTTCCGTTGACCTGCCACCCCGCGGAAGCAGCAATCCCTAGCAGAGTCTCCCAGACATCAGCATATCTATCACTACCTTCCGACGCGTACGCCTGGACACTAGCACTACGGCAGCAACTCCAAGTACGCAGCGAAGAGGGTTTGGGAACCGCCGCAACGCTCAGACGCAGGTACGGTTCGCACACCATCCTGAAGGGATGGTAGACGTTAGCCGTGGGTCGCAGACCCACGGGATTCGTCGAATCTGAAATACGACCGGGAACCGGTCGCAGATGTGAATCACAGCTGGCGTAGCCTCCGGTTGGAGCCATCGAACTCATCTAAGTTCGCGGCAGACGATTCGAAATCGTGCGCGGTTAACTACGTTCGAAACACAAGCGCCTGACTTAGACCGACCTATTCGTAGATGAGCTTGCCCAAACGAACATGGTTATGACCGGAGAATTTAATAACAAGGTCAAACCGGCCTTTTGTGCTGGGTGCGTCGAGCGCGACACTGACACTCGCATGGTTGTCTTTATCGAAGACAACTACGACGGACGAACTCTGCACTAAAACGTCGGCTGCATTTGCTTTCCTCATCGTACCGAGCGTAACCGCCGTACTGTTGATATCAATACTTTCCGCAAGGGACACCGTAAAGTTGAAATTAATGACTTCAGAAACATTCGCTTTGAATACGTTTTGACCGGACGCAACGACTGGCCCTAGTTCTGACAACTCGACCGATGGTAAGTCGATTTCCCGCGAGGGTGTAAGAGCGCCAATCGTTGACACGTTCTGAGGCGTTCGCTCGCTACACCCTGCGGGAACAACGAACCAAATTAGAGCAACGACATACAACCTAGACCTGTATGTCGGTTTAGCCGCCGCACTCATTAGCCTTCTCCGCCATAACCGCACTGGCCGTTGCACTCGATAGCCTTCTCTGCTTTAACGGAACTACCTGAGCAATCCTGGAATTGCAAAACATAAGCTTCGTCCTCACCTAAAGCCCGTAGACTTAACGGTGGATTACAAACCCCTGTGTTTCGAACACATTCCAGCCTCAATCCACACTTTTCGATCAATGCTCTCATCGACCGAAGTGACGTGTCCATCAACGTAAGACATATTGACGATCCCCTTGTGCATACTCGATGGCGTAGTCGCTGCGGATGGCACCATCACTCCGTTGAAACAGCTTGGCTTGTTCGGAGTACACAAGTGATTGTAAAGAGTAACCGTCAGGTTACCGTCGATCCACGGTGTTCCCTTGCAAAATGGGTCGCCGACGAATCCAGCCTGAGCAGGCTGTTGCGGTAGCGACTCGCAAAATCGAGCGAATGCAATGTGATCGTCGGGAAATGACTTGGGCGTATTCCAAACTACCCTCATCCTGTCCAAATCTCCATTAGCCCGCAGCAGCTCAGACATTGCGCTCGTTTGTGCCAGCCCGTTGGTTATGTGACTTGGACTCACAGAACCACAGCCAAAACCTGAATCAACTGAAGGACGAAATAATCCGTCAAATCGTCCGCTGATAAGAACGCTCGCGCCGCTATTACCACAGTAATTTGAACCAGTCATTGAGCCCTCACCAATCATTGGTGGGCCCGGGTCGCTAGGGCACAGAAAGAGCCAGTTATGGAACGAGAAACGTGCATAGTCTTGGTTCAAGCGTTGAAACTCTGATACCTGACGACCAAGAGCCTCCTGCTCGACGAATGGAAGAAGGGCGACTAGGAAACCTCCCCCTTCACTTTGACCGTAGGGAAACGAGCGGTGTGAAGCTTCGTAATTTAGTAAGCCCAGGCCCAGTTGTTTAAGATTGGATGTACAGGACACACGCCGAGAGGATTCGCGGGCCATTTGCAACGCGGGAACCAAGATGGCGAGAAGCAAAATGATGATCGTAACAACGACAATCAACTCAAGAATAGTGAAGCCTCGGTTTCGAGTCATCGGATCGTCGCCTCGTGCATTTCTTGGTGCGGAGACTGAAACTTAACGCAGCAATGGGGGCCATAAAACCATTATTTCGGGGGGTGCAGGCATGTTGAGACTCATGGCGTAACAGATGCTCTCCTCCTTCGCTGAAGCCGACTGGAGAGATGGCTTCGTTACTCCTTCTACTAATGGCAAAATGGTTAGACTCTTTTAGGCGCCCTTATTCGCTGACGGCCCCGCAGTTCCGATTCTTCTTTTGTGTATCGAAAAAAACGAACCGCCTCGCATGTTAACAACACCACACATCCGCGAAGCTTGACGAAGAAGCAGTTGTCTTTTGAGAGCTGTTGAATCCACCACCAGCATCCGCTGGTTACATCATTAGCCTTGGGGGCAGTCGTCCAAGCAACCGTTTCTGTATTGCAGTGGAGCAGATTTCTTAACGTTGACGCTCAACTGGGATGCATAGTCACCTTCCGACGTGTACGCCTGGACACTAGCGCGACGACAGCAACTCCAAGTGCGCCCAGCGAAGAGGGTTCGGGAACCGCCGCAACACTCAGGCGCGTGTCGTCGTACCAGATGAAACCATTGAGAAATGTTGCGGAATTTCCGGTCACAACCATCGACGAAAACGGAGTGTCAGACTCCCAGCCATTCCATGTCCACTGCTGGGACGTTGCACTGGTAGCCACTGTCTGAGAGCCGAGCGAGACGTTCGAAGCGTCGAAGAACTCAATCACCGCGTCGTCTGTGCCACTATTGTTTTCGAAGAATGAGCCGAACCTCGAAACAGGCTGACTGAAACTCCAGCGAAGAATTCCCAGTTGTCCCATCATCTGAGGCGCTGACCTCGGCAACACGGGATCACCATTAAATGTCGAGTTCGGTTCAAGCTTAATGGCGCCGCCTTGCGTCAGATTCTCGAGTGTGGCCAGCCCACCCATGACTGACAGTTGCTGGAATGAGACGCCTGACAGGTTGTCATAATCTTCGCTATGGCTGCCTGTGAATTCTCCAATTGGGACGATGGCGGCTATCGATGTGTGACGACCGAACACCAAACCGGTAGCAAACAAAAGCGAGATGGCCGTGAGTTTTTTCATGGAATTTTCCCGAATGAAGACTGCAGACACACATACCTATACCCCATAGGCATTGGCTACATTAACACCGCCAATACCTAGATTCAATAGGCAAAATGATTGACATGCCTATTTCATCTAGGTACAACACAGTTATGGATAAAACAAAGGCGTCAAAAGAATACCTGCAAGGCATTCCTGAACTGCTCATCCTGCGGTTGTTGCAGTCCCGTGAGATGTACGGGTACGAGATCGTTCAGAGCATTAAGCTCGAAACTCGCGGTGCAATCGAGTTCCGTGAAGGGGTGATTTACCCGTTGCTGCACAGTTTGCACAGCAAGCGTTTGCTCGCGATACGTCGTGCAAAAGTCCGTGGCAGGGAAAGGGTCTATTATCGCCTTACCAAAGCGGGCCTAAAGCGACTCAATAGCAAAGTTGCCGATTGGAACATGGTCGTCGACGCGGTGCGCGGCGTGTTGCATGGCGAAAGTGCCGGAGATGCCCATGCAGCGCCCTGAATTCGTAGAACTGCGTAGGGAACTGCGATCAAGAGGCTACTCGCGACGGTATATCACGCGGTTGCTGGCAGAGCTGTCAGACCACTATCAGTGTACCCAAGAGGCATACTCCGAACTGGATCCCCCCAGCGGCACTGGCTTGCAAAATGATAACGCGAGCGAGCAGGAGTGCACATTAGAACGAATGCCTAGCGAGCTGGGTTCGGTGAACATTCTCTCCGATGCTGTTGATGCCCATCCGGAACTCATGCCAATCTCTCGCCAACACCCTTGGCTTGTGTTTTTGTGGTTGCCCGGCAGCCTGGTTGTGATTTACACCGCGCTGATGAGCCAAGTTGTCGCTTCCGCCATCGAGTTCTTGCCCAAGTCAAGTTTTGCAGCCGCGATGCCGCATGTGCCCAATATCTTCTTCGCTTGCGACTTAGTTTTCTTGACGCTTGTCTTGCTAGTATCGGCTGCGATGCG
>DNPC01000266.1:0-372 GCA_003501565.1 Planctomycetaceae bacterium
GGTGGCGAAGTCGAACGCGTGGTTCGCATGGCAGATGGGGCACTCGTTTTGATGGACGCCGCCGAAGGCCCAATGCCCCAAACGCGATTCGTGCTTGCAAAAGCACTCGAGGCTGGTGTTACGCCGATCGTAGTCATAAACAAAATCGATCGTCCTGACGCCCGAAGTCACGAAGTGGTCGACGAGGCCCTGGAGCTTCTGGTTGATCTCGGCGGTGAAGAATACCTCGACGACTTCACCTACATCTTCACGTCCGCCAAAGAAGGTTACGCAACCTTCGATCCTGACAAGCGAACTGACTCCATGGAACCGCTCATGGATCTGATGCTTAAGACGATTCCGGGCCCAGAAGTCGAACCCGACGCTCCGCTA
>DNPC01000266.1:452-6486 GCA_003501565.1 Planctomycetaceae bacterium
GCTCCGCTACAACTACTCGTCACCAATCTGGATTGGTCTGAATACGTCGGACGAATAGCCGTTGGCCGGATCCAAGCTGGCTCGATCAAGACTGCCCAGCCGGTCGATCTAGCCAAAGCCGACGGAGTAACCCCAGCCAAGATCAACACTGTTTCAACCTTTGACAAACTTGGCCGAGTTGACGTGGATGAGGCTACGGCCGGTGATATCGCTGCCATCGTCGGTATCGAAGACGTCGATATCGGAGACACAATTTGCCAGCGTGGTGACGTCCGTGCCTTGCCGCGACTGACCGTTGACGAACCAACGCTCGAGATGATCTTCAGCGTTAATAGCTCACCATTTGCTGGCCGAGAAGGAAAGTTCGTCACCACACGGCAAATCCGCGCGCGGCTCGAAAAAGAGCTCGAACGCAACGTCGCGTTACGCATGGCACCCGTCGAAGGAGCAGAAGCTTACGCAGTTCGCGGCCGTGGTGTGTTGCATTTGAGTGTTCTGATAGAAACAATGCGCCGTGAGGGCTTTGAGCTATCCGTTAGCAAACCTCAAGTCATCATGAAACAGATTGACGGCAAGAAACACGAGCCGTTTGAAAACCTGAGTGTCGAAGTCCCTGCGGACAAAGTTGGCCCAGTGATGGAGCTCGTCGGCCACCGCCGCGGCAACTTGGACGAAATGCTCCCACGAGGTTCTTATACGCTGCTGAAGTTCGAAATCCCAGCCCGTGGATTGATCGGACTCCGCACGCGACTACTAAACGCCACCCAAGGGACCGCCATCATCCACCACCGTTATTGTGGCTATCGTCCGGTGGAAGGCGAGGTACCGACGCGAGCCAACGGCGTGCTGATCTCCATGCTCACCGGCAAGGCCGTACCGTTTGCGTTGTTCGGGCTTCAGGATCGCAGCGAACTGTTTGTTGCGCCGGGCGATGAAGTCTACGAAGGCATGATTGTCGGCGAGAATGCCCGCGACAATGACATGACGGTGAACCCGTGCAAGGAAAAGAAACTGACCAACATTCGCGCCGCAGGTAGTGATGAAAACGTCATCCTCAAGCCACCTCGTCAGCTATTCTTAGAAGCGGCGCTTGAGTACATCGAGGACGATGAATTGGTCGAAGTGACTCCCCAGTCAATTCGCCTTCGCAAAATGAGTCTCCGCGAGTCCGATCGCCGCCGCCAAACCCGCGCCGCCGCCCAAAAAGCCAACGCCTAGCACTAGTTGCCCACGCCCAGCGCTGGTAGCCACAAACAGCCCTCCCGTCCCGCTGGGAATGACGCGCTACCAAGACGTCCTGCTTGTGTGTTGCCATCTGTTGGCCAACTGGATGAAAACCGGTTGACCCTAACTTATTTCAGCCCTAGGAGAAGGCGAACACCGTGACGCTATGGCCATATGGATGTGAGCTTGATGCCAAGCTTTTGTAGTTTGGGGAGGATCGCAGCGTCGATATCCTGGCGATCTTGCTGGCTAAGGAGAAAGTCGGTGCGTCCAGCGGTAAAGACGAGGCCGACGATGACCAACGCCGCCAGGATGGGACCACCAATCAAGCTAAGTGGAACCATCATCACTGCCAGACTACTAGCGCCGAGATCGCAGCCGGACTCGGCCACCAGTTTTCGCAACAATAGCAAACTCAGCAGACTCGCTGCCGTGGTAGCAATCATCGCACCAAATAGGCCCCAAACCGAGATCATTACCGCGTTGAGTGCAAGGTTGATGATGAGTCCCAAGGCACACAGGAACAGCAGACTACGCATCTTTTCAATGCACAGCAGGTAGTTCTGCACGATCAAGAACAGCCCTACCCAAGTCGCATGCGCAAGTGCGATCGGTAGGATTCCAAGCGCCTGCGCGTAACGATCGCCGAATGCGTAGTAGAACAGAACGGGTGCAACTACCAGCGCCGCAACCCCCAAGCCTGTAAAACTGATGCTCATCGATATCAGCATCTGCCGCAACCGATCAGCGACCGCTTGTCGATCACCGGCTTCCCAATCGCGGCTCACAAACGGCAGCACAACTCCGCTTAGCATGAGCGCAACACTAACCAACAAATTGGGAATAATCCTACCACAGTGATACTCGCCAACGGCAGCTTGCCCGATTTCAACAGATTCGCTCAGATGCAAAAGCATGTAACGATCAGAGACTTCGAACAGATTGCCCAATAGATTCAGTAGCCACAATGAAACCGCGTAGGGCAAAATCCGCCGCCACATACTGCCGCGATCAAACGACTCAACGGCTTTGAAATCCGACTGGTAGTCTTTTACCAGCCGCCATACACCAGGTACGGAAGCGGCGAGACAGGCAATCGAGAAACTTGGCAGGAGCACTACCCAGCTGCCGAATTTGGCAATGAGCGGCAATCCGACGATGGCAAAAATCGTACTCTGCAAGAACTGCATCACGCCCATGAGTCGGACTAGACGCAATCCGCCGACCAGTTCGTAAACGACGGAGAACACGACCAGGCTTAGCAGTGTTAGAGCACACCAAATGGTCACCGACATCGGCTCAGAGCCACTGAACACCAGCCAGCTGAATCCATCGGACCAAATCAACATCGCAGTGATGGTCAAGGCAACGCCTACAGCGGAAACCTTGAGCACACTCCGCACGTAGTTGCCAAGCTTTCCTTGGCAGCGGTAGTGTTCAATGTAGCGGCCAAAACCACCGGTAAGGCCCAGCAGTGAAACTGGAACGATAATCAGAAAGAAACTGTTCGCCAGCGCCCAACTGCCAAGCTGCTCCTCGGACAGGAATTTGCAGAAACCAAAATTGCGAACAATTCCCACAAGTCGCTGTACGACATTGACGCACAACATCGCCACCACGCCCGTGAGGAATACGTCGCCGCTTCGGCGGTCCGGTGATGCGACGGAGGAGGATTCAGCGACCGAAGTAGACATGAACGCAGGATAATGGTGTGAGTGCTAGCAGAAAAAAGCTCTCAAACCTACGTCGCAACTTGTCGCCTGGGCAGATTCAGAATGCCCCCGCTAGATGGTTATAGGCGAGTCGTCGGTATGATTGTGCAAACCGTTGCAACCGGAACCCGCTTCGGCTCGAAACCGCAGCGCGAGCAACATTCGTCACGATAATTCCTGCGAGAGTTTCACTGTGCGAACTCCGCTGGGAAAACTCCGCTGAGAAAACTCTGCTGGCTCACTAACAAGCTATGGAACTGGCGGCACTCAGGGCCGCGTCCGGGCAGATCGCTAAACATCGCAGACTTCGATGCTATGCTCAAGCGATCGCAGCGGATCGTCCCAGGTTGGAATGAATTCCTGGGCAACATAACCGGTGTACCCGGTTTCTAAAATTGCCTGCATTATCGGCGGATAGTTAATCTCCTGCTTCTCGTCGATCTCGCAGCGGCCTGGGTTTCCAGCAGTATGATAATGGCCGATGAACGGATGGTATTGCCGAATGCGACGGATAACATCTCCGTTCATCACTTGGACATGATACACATCAAAAAGCAGCTTGAAACGCGGCGAGTCCATTTGCTTGATCAGGTCGATGCACAATTCGACATCATCGCCGAAATAGCCTGGATGGCCTTTCATCGGATGCGAGTCATCGCGGCTGTTTAGGTGTTCCAAGCACAGCGTAATCCCTTTCTCTTCGGCGTAGCCAATCACTCTTCGCCAGGCATCCAAGCAATTCTTGATCGCTTCCGCGTCACGCATTCCTTTTACACGCATTCCGGTAAAAGTAATCACGCTTGGTGATCCAAACTTGACTGCGATGTCGATCGATTCACGAAGCTTTGATTCGACTTCCGCGTGGTTTTCGGTCGAGACAGGACCGTTTGCAAATCCATGGCTACCAACCAAAGAGATTTCCAGCCCCAATTCTTTTACAGCTGGATAATCGCTGGCTGGCACGCCTTCAATGGCGACTAGCCCCATCTCTTTCCCGGCTTTGGCCAATGCGACTGACGACATGGGCTTGAAACACCAGCCCATCACCGATTGGCGAATCCGCCCCTTCCGCTTTCGATTCGCTGACGATTCATCTTGTTGATTCGCCTGCGGCGTACCGGTCGCCGCGTAACTCGCTCCCGCACATGCCGTTGCTGCTAACGTTCCGGTGGTAGTAAGCCAATTGCGCCGAGTCGTATTCATGTTGGAGTTCCTTTGTTGCGCGGTGCTCGGGGATTGTTAGAAGTCAATCAAAACGACAAGCACTCTTGGACATTAATTAGACGACGCTGCCCGAGAGTCGGAGACGGGCACGAAGCAACGGATTGGCTCTCACGCGTCGGGGATTTGGTCAAACAACCCTCCACCACTCAAAGCCGTTGAGGGTATGTCGAGCTTTAGGTGTTGGAATGCGAGTGGAGTTGCACATCGACCGCGCGATGATCGAATCATTAATTCACTACGCAGCAGAAACGGCTCCACTTCGTCGACCAAAGTATCGGCCGAAACATTCATGGTGTGAGCGATCGCTTCGATGCCCGCTGGCCCGCCGCTAAACACACGAATCAGCGTAGACAGATATCGACGATCTTGACGATCCAACCCCAACTCATCAATTCCAATCATTTGCATCGCATCCTGAGCGACTTGATCAGTCACAATGCCATCAACCTTGCTAAGCGCATAGTCGCGAGCCCACAGGAGGCGATTATTGGCTACGCGTGGCGTGCCGCGCGCGCGTCGCGACAACTCAGAAGCAGCGATTGGTTCAACTTCTACGTCCAATTTCTCAGCGTTACGATTTAGGATCTCAGTGAGCTCTTGTAGGGAATAGAACCCAAGATGTTCCCGAATCTGAAACCGATCTCGCATAGGACCGCTTAGCATGCCCGCGCGGGTGGTGGCTCCGATGAGTGTAAACGGCTTTAGCTGCAGGTTTAATGTTCGAGCACTGACGCCTTCACCCAAGACGATATCGATCCGGAAGTCTTCCATCGCCGTATAAAGATATTCTTCGACCGCTTTGGGCAGGCGGTGTATCTCATCGATAAATAGGACCGAACGATCCTCCAGGTTCGTTAGGTAGGGAACGATGTCCTTGGGAGCCTTAAGTGCCGGCCCACTGGCCATCTGCACGCTAACTCCCATTTCGCGTGGAATGCAGGTCGCGAACGTTGTCTTGCCAAGGCCAGGTGGTCCATCAAACAAGATGTGCCCCAGAGGTTCATCGCGTTTGCGGGCTGCGTCGATAGCTATTTGCAGCACCTCAATCACCTCGCGCTGACCGACCATGTCCGCGATGCGTTTTGGACGCAACGCGATGTCATGCTCTTCACTGGGCTGCTCTTCTGGTGTCACAATTGATTCTCGTACCAACGCTCTTTCCTTAACATCCGTGGAACTCAACCAGTTTTATCGTAACAGATTCGCAGATTTACTGATCCGAATTCAATCCGCTAGTGGCGAATGGTTATCAGCAGCCCGGCAATCAACAGCGCCGCGACGATAGCCAGCACGACGAACGTGAGCTTTCCAGTCGCGAACGGCGCCGACCCCGCCACCTTGCCCGTCTGTCCGTTGATAAGAACTCGGTGCACCTCCGACTTGTAAGAATAGGCAATTATCCAAAGAGGAACCAAGACCGGATTACCCACCAGCGCCGCCAACTGAACGTTTACTCGGACATTTCGGCACTTCCCAAGCTCCCTCTGACAGGCAAGCTGCTCGTCGCGCTCGATCTGCCCACGAACGATGGGTCGAGCCAGCTTACGCGGGGCACGAAACTGCTCGACGATCGCGTCGCCAGAGTTTCTTGACTCACTAAGACCCGATTCTGCGTCTCGGCCGGAGCTGGGATGTCTGTCAAACGGCTGCCCGCGACTGAGTTCAAACGGCGAAATGTCCTCAGTTTCCGCAGAGGTTAGTACGTTACTGCCGCATACCAATAAACCGGAGTAGCGTTGCTTGCGTTTGCCGGAGACGGGCCGCCAATCTCCATTTCGTCCGGGGGGTGGCGGTGATGTATCCGCCGTGTAGCGAGTTTCGACCTCTGCGCTAAACACCCAATACGGAACCAACACCTTCTTTATTTCACCTAC